>NZ_JBFUIB010000030.1:0-30659 GCF_056402095.1 Peribacillus sp. P4_C12 | reverse complement strand
AACTACGTCAGACTTAAACTGAACCGCCGTATACCGAACGGTATGTACGGTGGTGTGAGAGGTCGGAGGCTAGGCGCCTCCTCCTACTCGATTATGAACGTATCAAATAGTTGATGCAGCTATAACCGAATTGCAAATGATGATTTCGGTTTACTTTTAGGTATTGAGGAGAACAATCAGTTAAAGCTTTGATCATTTTCAATACTTCGTATAGAACTAACATACCCATAAGTTAAGTAAGAAAGGATTTAATTAACTCCATTTTTAGAATCCCATACAACTTGTGCTTTTCTTATTTCCACGATTTGTCCGATATGATATGCATTATGAATATTTATATTTGCAATAACTGACGACCAAGGTGCATCAGATTCCTTATATGCAGCACTATGAAATTTTTCTTCATCGCAGTCTTTAATAGCATCAGCCCAATCAGACATTACTCTAAGTAACTGCAATACTACGGATTGCCATTCTTCATTTGTTTCATTCGGATTCGTACTATCAAACGTAGCGTTATTGTTGACTTCTTCTTGGGAAAGTGGAAGACCTTTGAATCGGTTCAGATACCGTTCATTCCAAAAAATTAAATGGTTAACTATCTGCCAGATGGAATTGCTGTCCCCTGTTTTCCAAGAAGCTTGTTCTGCTGAGAGTCCATCTATTGCGATGTTAAGAGGTACAAACCAGTTCTTTTGTTCATAACAAGCACCCATTTGTTCTAATAATACAGCTTTTAGATTCATTCTAAAGCCCCCTTGAAGTAAATGGTTATTATTAATTATTTTAATAAATAGCCCTACAATTCTTTATTTCGTTATACTGGTCCGTTACTTCAACAAGCTTACCTGGATAGTTCCATACAAAAAAGAGCTGCCGAAGCAACCTCCATTATTGAGGTTAAGCACCCGTTAGCTAAATTTCTCAGAAATTCAACATTTTCTAAGAATAAATAATATTATAAGTTGGTTTTACTACTCCGTTCGTATATTGTTTCATATCAACTAATTCCAAGGTCAAACGAGGTTTAACACTGCCGAATAGAGGAATACCTTCACCAATCATTACTGGATTGACCTTTAACACTAATTGATCAATGAGTTTATGCTTGATTAACGTACCACCTAGTTGGCCACCTCCGCATAGCCACAACTTACCGGATTCTGTAATTTTGAGATTGTGTATATAATCTACTGCGTTGCCTTTTATTAGTTCCACTTCATCGTTAGATTCAAACTGTATGGTGTTTGAGAAAATATAATGCTTCAATCCCTTATAAGCACTAGGTTCGCCCGGCTTAAGACCAAATTGAAAGCCGTATTCGTACGTTTTTCCACCCATTAAGACCGCATCATATTGCTGTATATCGGATATGAAATCTGTAACGTGCTCTCCTTCGGATAAAAAGATTGAATCGTCAGCTACCCCATTTAAATCTGCAATAAAGTTGTCAAGTGTAGTTGCAACATGATAAATCAATTTTGCCATTCAGACATCCCTCCATGAAAACAAACTTCCTTATTAATTCTATAAAATAGTTTAATTTCCTTTAATTGTTATTATGCTAATCTGGTACCGTTAATCCTTCATTATCAAAACATGCTCTAAAATATTCAATTGAATTATTCATATTATATGAAGACACGTTTTAATCATTTTTCTATCATTTAAAGGTGTTTTCTGCTAGTAGAATAAAACAGCCTGCTCCAAATTGGAAGCAGGCTGTTTTGCGGAAATGTGATTAATGTGATCTGGCTAACTCTGGATTGCGGTGCATCGCGGCATAAAGGACAAGTCCGGCGATGAGAAGCAAGGTGCTGGTCGTGATGAAAACAGCTGAGAATCCATAGAAGCCAGCGACCATTCCGCCCATAGCAGGTCCGATGATATTGCCTAAAAAGCGTAGACTCGTATTGTAACCAAGTACTTCCCCCTGCATTGCAACGGGCGCTTCTTGGCGAATGTAGGCAATTCTTACAGGGATGATGCCACCTATGGCCATGCCTAGTATGAAACGTACAAAAACAAGCTGCCAAAAATGATTAATAAAGGCACCAGGCAAGTAGACAAGTGCAGTCAGAAAAAGGAGCAGCACAAGAATCTTCACATGTCCATGCCGATCACCTATCTTGCCCCAGTGCCGTGCCATCAATAAATTCCCAAGGCCTGCTGCAGAAAAGGCGATACCTGAATAAAATCCAAGATTGGAAGTTCCATGCAACTCGCCAACGTATAAAGAAAGAATAGGCTGGATGCTAAAGTGGGCAACTTGAACAAGTGTCGAAATGAGCATGACATTCACTAGGATGGGATTCCGTAAGATATGCGAGAGAACCTCCCTGCTTGTATAGCTCGTCTTTGTTCCTTTTTGTCGTTCCACTTGGTATTCTCTGGTCGCAAAAACGAGAAGTCCAGATATGAAAATCGTAATAGAGGTGAATTTAAAGGCTGTTGAATAGCCGAGAGTGTCAGCAAGTATGCCGCCAATCAATGGCCCGAAGAGTGAGCCAGTTATATTCCCTGTTTGCAATGTTCCTAAAACGCGTCCGGCTATTTCCTTCGGTGTCTGGGTAGAAATGAAGGCCTGCGACATAGAAATGAAGCCAGTGAATATTCCCATGAACATTCTTAAGAGGAATAACTGCCATACATTTTGAACAAAGCCCATTAAGAAAATAGACAACCCCATTCCAAAAGCACAGGCAATCAAGATTTTCTTTCTCCCGTACCTGTCTCCAATCCGCCCCCAAATAGGTGAAAATAAAAAGGCAGTCACAAAAGTAATTCCAAATGTCCATCCGGACCAATGCTGGATATATTGAGTAGAATAATTGCCGAATGTACCAATGTATAAAGATATGAATGGAAGAACCATTGTCATGCTTCCACCAATGAAGAAGTTGGCGAACCACATAATGAATAAATTCCGTTTAGCTAATTTATGATCATTCATTTACAAGCAACACTTCTTTCCTCCGAAATAAACTTCGGGTTCCTAAATAATAGTATACAGAAGTATACTAATTTATTAAACGAATTTGATTTTGGATGAGTTTTTGGGATACATGGTTGTAAGAGTTTGAAAAACCTGTTTTTTAATGAATGCACCAATGATATAATGAGAAAATATTGATTTTTCAGAAAAATAAGAAAAATGAAAGGGGTCTGTAGATCGCATTAAAAAGAAGTACGTTTACTTTTCAAATTAAAGGAGATTTTCACATGTTATCAATTCTAGGGTTTTGCATGATTTTAACGTTTCTTGTCTTAGTCATCACAAAGCGTCTATCCGTAGTTGTCGCTTTCATCTTCACTGCTATAGCTTTTGGCTTGATTGGTGGGTTTGCTTCCGAAATGGGAGAAATGATGGTGGCAGGTATTTTAAAGGTAACACCAACAGCAGTCATGATTGTTTTTGCTATTTTATATTTTGGTTTGATGATTGACGTTGGTTTATTTGAACCTATGATCGCAAAAATACTGAGTTTTGTAAAAGGCGACCCGCTAAAAATTGTCATGGCTACTGCCATTATAACGATGTTAGTAGGTTTAGATGGAGACGGTTCTTCCACATTTATGATCACCGTTTCAGCAATGCTACCGCTTTATATGAAGTTAGGGATGAACAGGCTTGTATTGGCCAGTGTCGTTGGTTTAGCTGCAGGTGTCATGAATATTATTCCTTGGGGAGGTCCGTTAGTAAGAGCGGCCGCCAGTCTTCAAGTGGAAGTATCAGATTTATTCATCCCGCTTATACCTGTTATGATTTGCGGTCTGTTATGGACACTGTTTGCGGCTTATATACTTGGCAAAAGAGAGAGAGAGAGATTAGGTGTTAGTCCGATGGAGACAGCTATGCCTCCTGGAATGAGCGAGCAAGCTGCGGCTGTTGAAGCTTCTAATGGAACATCCAAGTTATTTTGGTTTAATTGGTTCTTAACAATTTTACTTATGGTGTTGTTGGTGATGGAAGTGCTGCCGATACAAATCTTATTTGCTGCTGCTTTTGCGATAGCTTTATTTGTTAACTTTCCAAATCCACAAGAACAGCAGGAAAGAATTCTAAGTCATGCCAATAGTTTTGTCATGATTTGTACATTAATTTTCGCGGCCGGAATTTTTACGGGTGTATTCACGGAAACAAAAATGATGGATTCGATGGCAGCTTCTATCGTAACGGTTATTCCAGATTGGCTTGGTGCACATTTACCTTTAGTGGTAGCGCTTACGAGCATTCCGATGGGCTTCATTTTTTCACCTGATGCCTACTACTTTGGAATTCTTCCTATTATAAGTGAAACAGCATCGAACTTTGGAATTACTCCTGTAGAAATAGGAAGGGCAGCCTTGTTAGGTCATTCAACAACAGGATTTCCCTTATCCCCATTGGTACCTGCGACATTCATTTTGATTGGCCTTGTCGGTGTGGATTTTGGAGACCATCAAAAATTCCTATTTAAATGGGCGTTTGGGACAACAATCGTCATGACGATAGCGGCCATTACTTTCGGCGTTATCTCATTATAAAGTGTGAGTCTAATAAGCTATATAAAAAAATGTTGACTGTGAAATTAGTAAGGTGTTTCCTCTCACTAGTGTAATCTATTTTCCTATTTATTCCGCTTTCTGTTTATATAGTGGAAAGTATTAAGTAGAATATACATAACAGAGAGAGAGGGAATTTATCATGAACTATAAACAAAAACTTATGCTGCCTATATGTGCTGCCTTTTTACTGTATGGATGTAATTCAGAGGATAATTCAAATGGTGCAGACAGAAATGCTGAAGATACAAAAACAGTGAGTCAAGATTCTCCAACGGAGGTAGATCCGCAGGTGAAGGCAGAAGTCAAAGATGTAGAGGGTAAAACATTAGGTACTGTCAACTTTTCCGCGGAAGAGAATTCTGTAGTAATTGAGACCACTTTGAAAGGCCTTGAGCCAGGGTATCATGGATTCCATGTCCACGAAAACGCAGCATGTGACGCAGATGCTAAGGAAGGTCCTTTCACTACAGCAGGAGGACACTACAATCCAACTGAAGAAACACACTCCAGTCATGCAGGTGATATGCCCCCTCTTTATGTAAAAGCAGATGGGACTGCAAAATATACGGCAACATTAGATAGCATAACGGTAGACCAACTCAAGAAAGAAGAGTTAGCTGTCATCGTTCATGCAAACCCGGACAATTTTGCTAATATCCCTGACCGTTATGGAGCTAATGGAAAAAAGGGACCAGATGAAGATACCTTGAAAACAGGTGATGCAGGTGACAGACAAGCTTGTGGAATTGTTGTAATTGAAGAGGAAAAATAAGTAAGAGTATGAGCGATTCTTCTAAGGAGGAATCGCTTTTTACATGAAGATAAAACTAAGAGAGATGATAATTAGTAAGAATAGATGCACCCAGACAAAAGATTTAATGATAAGCACAGCCCAAATGTTCCTTCGTAAGCCAAAGTATAGAATGGTACAGAAAAATAATAAACTGATACTTCCACGAAGAATCGGGTAACTTGAATTAGTATCCACCAAAAATAGAAAGACATTGACTAACGCTGTTATGATAAATAAAAAGATGTAGGCCTTAAATATCCTTTCTTTTCGTTGAAATTCATTTTGAAATTGGTACATCGGGTTATCCTCCATTTTAATCCTTTTATTAAAATATAACACACACGAAGTTTACGTTTCCCCACTGGATTCTACAAGTCTTCCTGAAACAAGAATCATCCATTAAATCTAAATAGGAGTCATCAAGGGAATCAATTCTATCAAATTCTATTGCAAGGTGATTCAATATGAAGTGAATTTTAAGAATATTCAAAATTCAAAATAGCTCGAAAAGATATATTATCTAGCTTTTCTCTATAAAACCCATTATATTGAGAAACAAATACGAGCATTTGGTTGAGTTTTTGAAGTTGAGTATCAGACAAGTTAGTATGTTATCCGGGTTGCTGTTGACTTGCTACCATGAAAAATTCCTCCTTTTAGTTTTCACTATATTTACAGCGCTAACATTAATTGATTATAAAATTATGATAATTCTTTCTATAGTTCTAGGATAGTCCTTGATTCCTCTATATTAAAAAATCCTAAACAATATTAAAAGTTTATGAAAAAACGAAAACTGAACTATAACAAAAAGTCTTTTTTGCTGTTCTTGATCTAAATTATTATTTTTGATTTTTAAAAAGGTTTTTTCTATTTAGATATAGAAGTAAGATTAGATATAGAAGTACAAGAAGAGATTGCATTTTCGGATAGTTAGTTTAGAAGTTTATTGAATGCCAAAGCAGTAGGGGGAATTTCAAGATGTAGATTTACATCTTGAAAAAAATTTATGAGGATTAAATAGGAGGATAAAAAAACCCGAATAGGGACAATCATCCACTGATTCGGGTCTGCTTGATTATTCAGCCGTAACGGCTTCTTCAATTTGCTGTAGTCTTTCTGCTACTTCTTCTTTAGATAAGTTATGCTCAACTACATAGCGGTTACGCGGATGCACCCGGCATTCGTGAGTACAGCTGCGCATATGTTTGTGTTCGTTTTCTTCACTGCAAAGGATTTTTTTGTTGCACTCAGGGTTAGCGCAATTAACATAGCGTTCACATGGTTCGCCAGAGAAAATATCGCGACCGACAATGACATGTTCTTTTTGATTGATCGGAACAGCAATTCTTTCATCGAATACATACATTTGACCATCCCAAAGGTCGCCTTGAACTTCCGGGTCTTTCCCGTAGGTTGCGATGCCGCCGTGAAGCTGACTAACATCCTCAAAGCCTTCTTTGACAAGCCAACCGGAGAATTTCTCGCAGCGGATTCCACCTGTGCAATACGTAAGGATTTTTTTACCTTCAAACATCTGCTTGTTTTCTCGAACCCAATCTGGAAGGTCACGGAAATTTGTGATATCTGGCTTGACTGCGCCTCTGAAATGACCTATTTCATATTCGTAGTCATTTCTGGCATCAAGGACGACTGTATTTTCATCTTGCATTTGCTCGAAAAATTCCTTCGGGCTCAAGTAGTTGCCTGTTGTCTGATTAGGATTGATGTCATCTTCCAATCGAAGCGTGACAAGTTCGTTTTTAGGACGAACATGCATTTTTTTGAAGGCATGGCCATCTGCTTCATCTATTTTAAACACGATATCAGCAAAGCGGGAATCGCTTCTCATCATGTCCATATATTGGTTTGTTTGTTCAATCGTACCTGAAACAGTTCCGTTGATTCCTTCTGCTGCCACTAGGATTCGGCCTTTTAATTCAAGCTCTTTACAGGCCGCAAGATGCTCGGCTGCGAATTCCTCGTGGTTCTCGATTGGTACATATAAATAGTACAGTAAAACTCTATAGGGCTTTGTTTCCATTTTTGATTTACCACCTATGTTTTATATTTGCAAGATATAAAGGGTGATCATTAAGACACTTTTCTCTTACAGACAATCATTATACCAAGAAAACGTAAAAATGATAAGAGCATGAAGAAAAATGAAAAGGAGTTGTATCGAATGTTCAAAGATTTAGTGGTATATCCTATCATTCAAGCACCGATGGCAGGAGGCGCTTCCACTCCAAAGCTTGCGGCTGCGGTATCTAATGCAGGGGGATTAGGCTTTCTCGCGGCTGGCTATAAGACGGCGGAAGCCATGAAAAAAGAAATAGAGGAGACCCGACAATTGACGGATCACCCATTTGGGGTGAATGTCTTTGTGCCAAATCAAGAGGTTGCTGACGAAGAGATACTATCTGCCTATCGTGAAAAAATAGAAAAAGAGGCAGAGAGTGTAGGGGTTTTGATTGGGGAAGGAATCAGTGATGATGATGATTGGGTAAATAAATTAGCCGTATTAAAAGAGTTGCGTGTAGCTGTTGTTAGTTTTACGTTTGGATGCCCTAAGACAGATGTAATTAGGGAGCTCCAAAGMGTAGGTTCCACTATTGTCGTAACAGTAACCAACCTTCATGAAGCAAAAACGGCGGCTGGGGCAGGTGCGGATGTTCTATGTGTACAAGGTATTGAAGCAGGGGGGCATCGAGCCAGTTTTGAAAACCGTATAGAAGAAGATTATGGTCTTTTAGTGCTAATACGAATGATTAAAAATGAACTGGAGTTACCGATTATTGCGGCAGGCGGGCTGATGCACGGAATGGATATCGCTGCCGTCCTTTCAGCAGGGGCGACATCGGCACAGTTGGGTACTGCTTTTCTTCGCTGCCCCGAGAGTGGTGCAAGTCCCGTTCATAAGGCAGCTCTTAATGATGCGCGTTTTACTCAAACGGCGGTTACTCGAGCCTTCAGTGGACGCCGGGCACGCGGTTTGGTGAATCATTTTTTAACTGAGTATGATAATGATGCACCGGCGGCCTATCCGTATGTTCATCATATGACCAAGCAAATGCGAAAAGCAGCAGGACAAAAAAACAATCCTGAATTGATGGCTTTATGGGCAGGACAGGGATATAAACTGAGTAGGGAACTTCCAGCATCTGAATTGATATCCATGCTTGTTGAGGAACTAAAAGGAGAGCACTAATGGAGATAAGAAAATTATATCCAGATGAGTTACCTCCCATGCATTTGTTGCTATTAGCCGACCCTTCAAGGGATTTGGTCGATGCATACTTGGAAAAAGGGATGTGCTTTGTAGCTGAAATAGATGAGCAGATAATCGGAGTGTATGTTTTGTTAGAAATTAGACCTGAACTAATAGAGATAGTCAACATCGCAGTGGTAGAACAACTTCACGGAAGAGGGATTGGAAAACAACTAGTCATGCATGCTGTTCACTATGCTAAGTCACAAGGTTACAAAACTATTGAGATTGGTACTGGGAATTCAGGGATAGGGCAGCTTGCCCTTTATCAAAAATGTGGTTTTAGAATCACTGGGGTCGATCGTGATTTTTTTATTATGAACTATCCAGAGGCTATTTATGAAAATGGAATTCAATGTCTGGATATGATTCGTTTATCACAAAGTATTTGAAGGAACCCGGAGACTTTCTAACGATCATTAAATTGTACTGATAAACTTTACAGACAACAGTGCGGGTTGACGCAGGGATGGAAAACTGGTGGGAATGATTGGCCTCCATTTCATCGGGTGAAAGACTGCACTTGCTTAGGGGGAAGGAATGTGTTCTTTGGAGATATGATTTATCTTCTTTTTGCTTTACTAATGCCGTTTTTATTTGCGATTGTCGTGTTCATATTCATTCGATCAACGAAAAAGCAAAAGGATTCGTTACCGAAAATCCAGGGAAATCATAAAGAGTCATCTGAAAAATAGCAACAAGAGAAAAAGAGTGTACAAAAAGAGAGGCACTCTTTTTCTCCATCTTCACCTTTCCAAAAAAACTTCCAAATTCTTTTTCACACTAGGCCATTCGTGCTCGAGAATGCTGAAAACCACCGTATTCCTTATCCTTCCATCTTTCAATTTCTTCTCCATCCGTAAAATACCTTCTTCAACGGCGCCGAGCCGGGTTATCGCTGCACGCGATCTTATGTTCAATTCGTCAGTCCTAAATTCAACTCGATTCATTCGCAACTTTTCAAAGGCATGCTGTAAAAGGAGGTACTTACATTCTGTGTTAACGGCTGTCCGCCATTTGGTGGGGTGATACCAAGTTGAACCGATTTCTAGCGTCTGATTGTCAAATTGAATATTTCTTAGGCTAGTGCTGCCGATAATCGAATCATTAGCGTGATCGATAACGACAAATGGATAATGCAGTCCTTTTTCCCTTGTTCGAATCCCTTCCTTTACATAGGACACAGCCTCTTCATATGACAAAATCTTTGTGGCGCTCCATTCCCAAATTTCAGATGGCAGGGAAGCAGCATAAAGCGGTTCGATATGATTTTCCATCATTGGAGTGAGGGTCACATGTTTCCCGATTAGTTCAATGTAATCCATATTTTTCCTCCTGTTGGTTGATATCTCAATTATAGAAATATTCTGGTCCTGTAATAAGAACCAAAACTGATATAATTTATAGAACCAGTTTTAAGGGAGGTCCAGATGCTTGAAATCACTCTAATTCTAGAAAAAACAAAAAAAGAGCCGTTATATCTTCAGTTGTATGAATATATTAAGGTGGAAATTCAGAATGGACAAATAAATGCTGGAATTAAATTACCTTCTAAACGAAAGCTTGCCATTCATTTAGGAATAGGCTTGAATACGGTGGATGCAGCTTATCAGCAGTTAATAGCAGAAGGATATGTGGAAAGTCGTTTAAGGAAAGGCTATTACGTAGCTGATTTAGAACGGATACTACCTATAATGGAACAGTTGCCTGTTTCACAGGGAATGATACTCCCTCAACGTGAAACGAGCAAGATAGATTTCAACCATGGACGGGTGGATATAGACTCTTTCCCGCATTCCGTGTGGAAAAAATGTTTAATTAATACGTTGTATCATCAGGAAAGAGAATTGTTTATCAGTGGTGATGCTCAAGGGGAAGTTGGTCTCAGAACGGAGATTGCTGCCTATCTTTTTCAATCAAGAGGAGTTCGCTGTGTTCCTGATCAAATCATAATCGGTGCAGGTACACAGTATTTAATCCATCTACTACGGTTACTTCTTGGAAACGAGCGGATCTTTGGGGTGGAAGACCCTTGCTTTCATCGGGTTAGGGAGGTATTGAGGTTGGAGGGAGCCCATATGACATTCATTCCATTAGATGAAAGTGGAATGAGTGTTGACACTTTGAAAGAGTGTGCTGCGAATGTTGCCTATGTCACTCCTTCCCATCAATTTCCTTCCGGCATGATCATGCCGATAACTAGAAGGGTGGAATTATTGAATTGGGCGGAGAAAAACAACGGCTATATTATTGAAGATGATTATGACGGGGAATTTCGTCATGCAGGCAAACCAATTCCTTCCTTACAAGGATTGGACACAAATGGAAGGGTTATCTACTTAGGTACGTTTTCAAAATCGTTGATTCCAACGATTAGAGTGGGCTATATGGTGTTACCAAAGGAGTTAGCTGTTCTTTATCATGAAAAGTTAAAAGGTTACAAACAGACCGTTTCTAGAATGATTCAAGAAACGCTCTGTCTTTTTATGAAAAATGGACATTGGGAACGCCATCTGAATAAAATGCGTACGATTTATCGTAAAAAGAATAAGGTGTTACTGAATGCAATGGAAGAGAATTTTAATGATCGTGTAACTGTAATCGGTGAAAAGTCAGGATTACACGTTCTGTTAAAAGTAAAAAACAGCAGCACTGAGTCAGAGCTCATTCAAACGGCTGCTAGTGTCGGGGTGAAAGTCCATCCAACTTCGGTTTATCATTCAAAGAAGGTAAAAGAGCCGACTATTTTAATTGGGTATGGTGGTTTAACCGAAAGGGAAATCGAAGAAGGAATCCGACTTTTAAAAAAGGCATGGCTTTAGCTCGTTTTACTCAAAAGAGGTCAATGGAAAAGGCCATGACTATCACATCTTCCACAATAATATAAGGCACCAATTCAGTTCCTTATATTATTGAGGATTTTAAGGACCGTCTGGAAAAATAAGTCCTGCTCTTCTTCAGTAATGCCATCCAGGGCTTTTCCTTCAATCTTTTCTGCAATCTTAAGGCATTTTGTATGTACTTCTTTGCCCTTGGGAGTTAGTTCGATTCGCTTTTCCTGTTCATCTTTTCCAGGGACCTGCTTAATCATAGTATTCTGTTCCATGCTGTTGACTGAACGTGTGATGATAACACTATCTACATCCAAGTAATTACAAATATCGGGGATGGTGGAATATCCACAGTTCTTTAAATAATTCAAGATTGTCCACTGATTATGATAAATTTCAAGGGCTGTAATTTGTTCATTCATTTTACTAACTAATGATCTGGATACTTGTAAATATTGATGAAATAATTGAGTAGGGTTCGTCATATGATTCTCCTTTATAATGGTTGACCAATCCATTATATTCTTTAATTCTTAAAAGTCTATTGTAAAGAATCATTCATTTCAGTCAATGTTTTTTTTTGGAAGCAAGGGGAGGGAAGAGAAGTATTATAGTAAAAGCCTCCCTAAATCATTTTAAATCAATCAAGAAGTAAATAAAAACTGACAGACGAATCCTTATAAAGAATGGCTTTTTTATTTTTCCATGTAAATGTATACCGTTATTTATAGATTGAATATCGATGGACAACAGACTTATTATCAAGACAAAAATAAAATTCCGGTAATAAAAAATGAGAATTGTGGAAATTGAAATGAAAAAACATGATATCTACATCCTGTCGCCAGAAAAGATAGCTGCCAATTGGGGTGACTTACAACATGATTTCTTAAAGAAAAAACCAGCCTTTGATTGGCTGGTTTTTTCTTTAAAATCTTTCGCTGGTGGACCGTTGTTTAGTTTCCTTTTTATTTCGTTCTTCTTCTCGTTCATATTTAATTTCATCAATTGGTAAATCTTCAATGGGCATGACAACTTGGTCACGCTCTAGCTGCTTTTCTTGATTCTCTTTGAATGCCTTAAATTTATTGTTACGCTCTTCAAGAAACTTTTCTTTATCTTTGTTATCCAATGTCAATCCCTCCATTTCTTTGTTTCTCTTTTCCCCTTATTGAGAAAATAAAACGTATAAGCGAAATATATGGGATATTGTCTCATAAATATAAGGAGAAACAAGAAAGTGCTAGGAGGGTTTATTTAGTGAATGTTGCTTTGTTTTTTCGCTGGTTTTGGAGGGGTGTTCTCTTATTAGTTATACTATTTTTAATTCCCTACTCATGGGCATTAATTTTGGCGTTACTAACAGCTATTCTTTTGGATGGATTAGTTCGCCTAATTAGTAAAACATTAATGCTACATCGCCTTTGGGCCGTTTTAATTTCTTTTATTTTGTATGTAGGCGGGCTCATGAGCATCACATATTTTTTGCTTTCAGTTTTAATCAAGAGAGTCATTGTCTATTCGGAGAAATTTCCTGGTTTTATTCGTGAGATGTATCTGACAGCTATTCTGCCGGTTATTAGGCAATGGGAGCAATATTCTCAAACATTGCCGCCAAACCTCATTCAGTCGATTGAAAATACGATGGAAAAAGGGGTCAAAGCGCTTGAAGGGTTTACAAAGGATTTTGTTCAGGATATGGTCCAATTTGTTACACTTGTTCCTGGATTTTTCATTGATTTTTTGATTTATTTAATCGCTTTGTTTTTAATCAGCCTAGAATTACCAAAGCTAAGAAAAAAGGCTTTCCTTTATTTAAAGACGTCCACATATCAAAAAATATCACTAGTTTATCAAGATTTAAGTATGGCAGCAATAGGCTTCATTAAGGCTCAAATCTTGTTAAGTTTATTCACGTTTATCATGGCTTATACGGGACTATGGTTGTTAAATGTGAAATATACGATGTTATTGGCACTACTTATAGTTGTAGTGGATATTCTTCCTATACTGGGGACAGGATCTGTACTTGTTCCTTGGGCCATTATTGTTTGGGCACAAGGAAACCATCATCTTGGAATCGGTCTAATTATCCTATTCTTGGTCATAACTATCATAAGAAGAACAATTGAACCTAAGGTCTATTCAGCGAATATGGGATTAACTCCATTGGCCCCGTTAATCAGTCTTTATTTAGGGTTTAAGATGCTTGGTTTTATTGGGCTTTTCCTGGGGCCGGCAGTCCTTATCGTTTATAACACCTTAAAAAAATCAGGTGTTATCAAGCCTAACTATAAAATTTGAAAGATTGTTAGAGGTTTTTTGCATGATTTCTTAAATTAGACATATCTTTTACCGCTTTTCCTTGTCCGTTGCATTGAGTGCAGTTCCGTGAAAAAAATTGTAGATAGCGGGTTTTCCCTTTCCCTTTGCAGTGCTGGCAAATGGTTATGAGTTTCATAAGTCCTCACTCCTTCATAAAATATAGCTTCTCTAACAGTATGAAACAATAAAGGTTGAACTATACTTAATGTTGTCAATCAAAATAATAAGCTGGGGTTTTCTTATATAATATGTGAGATATTTGTTTGATGTACCTAAATCTAGAGGATAAAGTGTTGAGGGATTAAAATAACCCCCCGCTCATTTAGAGCGGGGGGTTATTTTATCATGAAACAATTTCAGTTTGCGATATTATCGGAAATTCTTTTACTTCGCCCACGACTTTTGCTGGTTTATATATTTCAATATAGCAGATATGGTGGTCTTCCATTTCTTTTATTTTAAAGTGATAGGGACCATAAGTCAGGATATCACCTTGTTTGGCTTCGTAATTCTCAGTAAGAATCCATCCGCCCATGGTATCAATATCTTCATCGTTGATATCCAGTCCCAGTAAATCATTCACTTCACTTACTAATACCTTTGCATCGATAATATAATGATCTTCTTTTAATTTGCGAACATCCGGTACTTCATCCAAATCGAATTCATCTCGAATATCACCAACAATTTCCTCAAGAATATCTTCAACGGTGACCAAACCTGATGTGCCGCCGTATTCATCCATGAGGATAGCCATGTGAATACGTTCTTTTTGCATCTTTAAAAGTAAATCGTGAATCGGAATACTGTCAATGACACGGATAATAGGGCGAACATATCTATTTATCGTTGACGCTGCCTGATTACTTTTATCTATCATTTCAGTGAATAGTTCTTTGATATTCACCATTCCAATAACATGATCTTTATCGCCGTCGATGACAGGATAGCGAGTAAAGTTCTCTTCAGTCATTATGGTGAAAAATTGTTGAATCGTATCATCTTTAGATATCGTAGCAATTTCTGTACGTGGAACCATGATTTCTTTTGCAATTCGATCATCGAATTCAAAAATTTTATTCACATATTTAAACTCTGATTGGTTAATTTCGCCACTTTTGTAGCTTTCGGAAACAATGATACGAAGCTCTTCCTCTGTATGAGCCAAATCATGTTCAGAAACTGCTTTTAATCCGAGCATTTTTGTTAGCGTCCTTGCAGAGCCATTTAGTACCCAGATAAAAGGATACATGACTTTATTGAATGCAATTAAAGGTTTAGCAACAAATAAAGTTACCTGCTCTGCTTTTTGAATCGCCAAAGTTTTCGGTGCCAGTTCTCCAATAACTACATGTATGAAGGTAATAAAAGAAAAGGCAATCGCAACTGAGAGTGCATGTGAAGCGGATTCAGGAAGATTTAATTGATTTAAAAGTKGCCGCAAAATGCGTTCAACTGTCGGTTCTCCAAGTACCCCAAGCCCTAAAGCAGTTATAGTAATTCCGAGCTGGCATGTTGATAAATATTCATCGAGGTTGGATGTGACCTGCCTTGCAGAAACAGCATTTGGCTTGCCTTCTTCAATTAATTGATCGATCCTCGTGCTTCTCACTTTAACAATTGCAAACTCCGTAGCTACAAAAAATGCTGTTAAAGCAATTAAAATGGCGATAAAAACCAAGTTTATTATGTCCAAATAGTCTCCCTTAACTCGCCTTTGAGACGAATAAGGAGTCCACCTCCTACATTTTTAAAATATACAAGTATATTTTTTTTTGCTTGCTAAATACTGTCGGGAGTCACTTAACGAGCTGTAAGTTTTAAGAAAAGCTATATGTGTATCAGCTCGAATTCCCATTTTTAAATGATGAAGAGAATACTAGTGTATGTGATTTGCGATGCGCAGACGGGAAAAAGAAGAATTTCTGCTTGAAGAAGTGCACAAGCTTTTCAAAAGTATGCCCTTGTTCGTCAGGCAAAGCAGCGTCCGTCCGTCAAAACGAACATTCTTTAATATCCCATCCAATCACCTCAGTTTAATAAATTTAAATACTTTCATTATAGAAAGAGTTAATCATTCAGTCAAACAGCTTATGACTCCTTAAATCCGGTATATTCCTTGTAAAGGATCACTTTGATCTACTAATTAGCGATTTTTGACTATTTCCTCTGCTTTACCGCATTTATGATAGAATATTCAGAAAACAAAAGGGCTGTTCTCACAAAAATTGGTTAGTTTCATTATTTTTTAGATTGTATAAACATATTCTATAGAAACTGGACAGGTTTATGCATTATAAAAGGAGGTGGGGTCATGAAGATCATAGAAAAAATGGCAGCGATTATTGCTGGAAGCATGCTTGTAGGGTTGGGAATCAATTTTTTTCTGATACCTTATCATTTATTAGATGGTGGCATGATAGGAATTGGGCTGATTTTTCATTATTATATAGGGCTTCCAACAGGGCTAGGTGTGATTTTGAGTAGYATTCCATTATATATATATGCATGGTATTTTGAAAAAAAACTATTTGTTAACAGCTTGCATGGCTTACTTTTTTCCTCCTTATGTATCGATATTTTTTCCGAGGCAGTCATTGAATGGAATCTTCCTGTTTATGTTAGTGCAATAATTGGAGGAGGATTGATTGGGCTTGGGATTGGACTCATGCTTCGGTATGGAACATCGACAGGTGGAACGGATATGTTGGCTCAAATCCTTTCTAGAAAGAGCGGACTAAATGTTGGATTGTTAATTTTCTTTATTGATGGATGTGTTCTTCTTTTTGGACTAAGTGTGGTCGGTATTTCTATCTTTATTTATTCATTTTTAACGATTATTGCTGTAGCTCTACTGACTTCAGTGACCGTAATGCGGACTGCATGATGAAAAATTGTATAAAAATCTGAAATTAGGGAAGGATGGGCAATATGAAAAGGACAGATTTTGGGTCTAATAAATAGTAAAGGAACGTTATAATGAAAAAACTCTATGTGTGTACTGCGTTGTTATTTATGTTAGCCGGCTGTCAGGAGTCTGAAATGCCGGAGGATAAAGAAGTGAATACTGTTATTCCAGAATCAATGGAAGCATCGGTCGTCATTAAAGGGAAATTGGTTCCTGGCAAAGAAGTAATCCTTGAAACAACAGTAAAACAAGGAAGCAATTTAGTAAATGAAGCTGGTGAGGTTCTGTTTGAAGTAAGAAAGTCGGGACAGGACAAACGGGAAATGCTGGAGGCGAAGAATACAGGAAGTGGTACATATCAAGTGATGCATACGTTTAATGAACAAGGGAAATATTATGTGGTTGCCCATGTAACAGCCAAAGGGCTGCATGTGATGCCGGAAAAAGAAGTTGTCGTTACGGATCATGAAAGTGAAGGCGCATCTGCTCATCCAAGTACGGATGTTTCAATTGATTTTCAAAGTAACCCTGTGAAGGCAGGAAGCAGTTCGAACTTTGAAGCATCTGTAGAATTAAATGGAAAGCCTTTGACAAATGCAGATGTGAATTTTGAGGTGTGGAAAGAAGGTAGCGAAGAAAGCCATTTCACCAAAGCTAAAGAAGAGGAAAAAGGAAATTACCAAAATAAGGTATCTTTTGTTGAACCCGGCACCTATAAAGTTCAGGTACATGTTGAAAAGGACGAAGTACACGAACATCGATTGCAAACAATTCAAGTTAATTGACAAGTGTTAACAGTAACACTGTATGGTTTTTCCATTCAATTCTATAAATAGGTTTTATATATTCGTTAATTGGGAAGTTAAAGGATAATGATACAGCAGAAAGGGAGAGTAAGTATGACTAACGAAATAATCAAGAAGTATAAAAATCTCGGGATTCATATTGAAAAAACGAAATCTCGTCAGGAGATTTTCACTAATGTTTATCAAAATGACTCATCCTTACTCACCACAGCTGTTTTTTCTCAATTTCAACAAAAACGGGATCTAAAAGAATATTAATGCAATGAGACCGGAGATAATTCCAGCTGGTCTTTTTTTTGTGCTTTCGGGAATGAATTCCTTAATGAAGAAGAGAATACTCCATGCAAAAAATCGAATAGAACGTTATGTGCTGCAATAGGATAGAAGGACAAACATTTTGAAATTAGCCTTAAGAGGAGTCCGATTGCATGATGTCACAGCTTATTATGACGATATTAAATTGGTTTGCAGGAATGGGGTATATAGGTGTTTTATTAGGATTGATGGTCGAAATCATCCCGAGTGAGCTCGTTCTCGGATACGGAGGTTATTTAGTTGGTCAGGGTAAAATGAACTTTTGGGGGGCTGTCCTTGCAGGTGTAGTAGGAGGGACGATAGCGCAATTATTTCTCTATTGGGCGGGTTATTTCGGAGGACGGCCATTTCTTTTAAAGTATGGGAAATATATTTTAATAAAAGAAAAACATATTGTAATGGCTGAAGAGTGGTTCCATCGTTATGGGGTTGGAGTGGTTTTTACGGCTCGTTTCATCCCGGTCGTCCGCCATGCTATTTCTATCCCTGCAGGAATTGCGAGAATGTCTGTTTGGAAGTTCATCTTTTATACGGTTGCTGCTGTCATACCTTGGACCATTTTATTTCTAACCTTAGGACGGATTCTCGGGGAGAATTGGCAGCAGATTAGTGAGATTACTTCTCCCTATTTAATTCCTGTAGCTGGTTTTTCCTTTGTGCTTATCATTCTTTATATTATTTGGAAAAAAAAGAGTACACCTCCAATCGTAACGGTCAAGAAAATGGGCCGGTTTTCTGAAAAGTGATCACTATAAAAAACAGCCTCGTAAAATTTACTTTTACGAGGCTGTTTTTTATTCGTTATCCTTGAGGAAGTTCTTCTTCAACAGGTAGCTGTTCGACCTTTTTTGTCACTTCAATATAACGAATGGCGTGATCTTCCATTTCAATCACTTTAAAGCAAAATCCGTCTTTTTCCATGATGTCGCCAACATTTACATCATAATTCTCCGTTAAAACCCATCCACCGATTGTATCAACATCATCTTCCTCTAAGTGAATGCCGAGTAAATCGTTCACTTCTTTTACAAGAAGTTTAGAGTCTAAAATATAGTGCCCATCCTTAATTTTTCGGATGGATGCGACTTCATCAATGTCGAATTCATCGCGAATTTCACCAACGATTTCCTCAAGGATATCTTCAACCGTGACAAGACCGGAAGTACCGCCGTATTCATCCATCAAGATCGCCATATGAATGCGTTCTTTTTGCATTTTCAGCAGTAAATCATGAATCGGAATATTTTCCATGACCCGAATAATTGGGCGAGTATAATTTTCAATTGCTTTTGAATGGATTTCTCGATTCTTAATAAGATCTGAAAAAACTTCCTTTAAGTTGACTAAGCCGATAACATGGTCTTTATCACCTTCGACAACAGGGTACCTGGTGTATTTTTCTAGTTTAGCCACATCAACGAATTCTTGTACCGTTTCATCTTTTGAGATGGTTAGAATCTCCGTCCTTGGGACCATGATTTCTTTGGCAACACGGTCATCGAAATCAAAAATGTTACTTACATATTTAAATTCTGATTGGTTAATCTCTCCACTTTTATAGCTATCAGAGAGGATGAAACGCAATTCTTCCTCTGTATGGGCAATTTCACTTTCAGAAGCAGGCTTGAAGCCAAGCAATCCGACAACAAAACGAGAAGAATGATTTAATACCCAGATGAAAGGAAAGGCAATCTTATGGAAAAGAATCAATGGTTTGGCGATAGCCAAAGTCACTTGCTCAGCCTTTTGGATGGCAACGGTCTTTGGAGCCAATTCACCCACAACGACATTCAAAAATGTTATCAGTGAAAAGGAAATGACAAAAGCTAGAATGCTTGTGACTTCGCCTGGGAAATTCAAGGCCCCGAATAAAGGTCCTATCAATTTAAGGATGGTGTCCTGTCCAAGCCACCCTAACCCTAGAGCAGTCACGGTAATTCCAAGCTGTGTGGCTGATAGGTATTCATCAAGATCAGATGTAACCTTTTTGGCCGCAATGGCTTTTCTGTTGCCTTCTTCTATCAATTGATCAATTCTTGAGCTTCGCACCCTGATAATTGAAAATTCTGAAGCCACAAAAAAAGCAGTTACAGCGATTAAGATAATTACTATTAAAAAACTTAAAATGTCCAAATAGTGTGGGACTTAATTGAATCGTTTGTTATGTCGAACGATTTAATTTTCCCAGTCACCTCCCAAAACCAATAATGAATGAAATGTTGTTATCTTATCAAATGTTAGATGAAAAATAAATATCGTTTTGTCTAGTATGAAAATTTATGATGTTTTTTATTTTCAATCTATAGAGTCATTCACCTCGATTAGTAGTGGAACCTAACTATTAGTATAAGTAACTATACTCGAATCAGTCAAAATTTTTACTCAAATGGATCCATGGATATAACGGATATTATACTTTATTTTGTTTTTATTTGTATTGAGAAAGTCGTTAAGAAATCTGTTGAATGGCATGTCAAGGTTCCTTGATGTTTTAAAACAATCTCTTTACAAACGAATAGTCCTAATCCTGTACCCCTTTTTTTAGTTGTAATAAACGGTTCGAAAATATTTGGTAGTACCTCTTCAGGTATCTTAGGGCCGTTGTTTGAAATATTTAAGGATAAAATACCGGATGGTGATTCTGAACCGGAAATGTATATGGATGGTGAAGGCATTCCCGCAACCACATCAAGAGCATTTAAAATGATATTTAGTAAAACCTGACGAAATTCCTCTTTAGAACCAGAAATCACGGCATCATCAGCGATATTACAAGTTATGGAAGCATTTACTTCCAAAATGCTAGGATATAAAAATTCAATCACTTCATTTACTAGCTGGGCGATAGAAAATAGATCCGGTTGTGATTCAGAAGTTTCTTTCTTAGAGATATTAAGAAACTGAGTAATCCGATAATTGAGCTGATCTAATTCTTTTGAAATAATATCTAGGTATTTTATCTCAGGTTGTTCTGCTTGTAATAATTGAATAAATCCCATGATGGAAGTAAGTGGATTTCTGAATTCGTGAACAAAGCTTGAGGTCATTTGGCCTAGGAGTGTCAAACGGTCCTTATGGTTAGGGCTTATAAACTGAGAGCGTGCTTCAAGCTCCTTCGTTTTCAATTCGGTAAAATAGGATAATGCATATTGAATGAGTTTATCGAAGTAAGCGTTAATTTGATGAATTAGTTCAGATACTTCTTCTTTAGTTGCCTCAGAATTTAGAACGTGATCAATGATGATGGATCTACCGATAGCCACAGTGGCACAGAAAATTTCCATATTTAGCTGCTTCTTAACTCGATCAGATGCAATTTTTTCTCCTACGACCTTCAGTACATCTCCTATGTCAGTATCTGATTTTCCAATCTGATCAATTAGCAGGTTAAAAATATTTTCTACTTCTCCTTTAAAATACCCTATATATCCATCCGGTAAATGCAACAGCTCATCATTCCATTTGGAAATAATACTGCCTTTTTGAGAAGATAAAAAGTGAATGGTCATTTCTCGATTAGATACCATTTTGCCCTCCATACTGTAGGAAAATGAATTTTCTTTGAGCTTAAGATTTATGATTTAGAATAAAATTACAAAATATCAAAATAATTACATTGTGCTTTTATGATAACAGATTACCGTTCTTTAAACATGCATCAATTGGATAAATATTCGGCAATTAAGTGGGGAATCCCTTTTTTTGACACAGTTTTATTACTGTGAGTAGTGGATTATAAAGATAAAAAAGGCATCCGTAAAATTAATGACGGTTACCTTTTTTGGGGGAATGTATATGGTTCGATATGAACAATCACATGTTGAATATTATATTCTTTTAAAAGGTTTTCCTCGATTTTTACCGTAATATCGTGGCTTTGGATGACGGTCAAAAGTGGGTTTACATGAACGGTAGCTTCGAGTAGAATTTCACTACCATGCATACGAGCTTTAATTTCACTCATGTTTTTAACACCTTCTGTTAATAAAATGGTTTGTCCGATTTGTTGTAGTAGCTGCTCGTCAAAACCATCGGTTAAAGAGATAGAAGCATCACGGAAAATATCCCAAGCTGTTTTACAGATGATGATTCCAACGACTAAGGCAGCTATTGCATCTAGCCAGAAAATCCCTATCTTAGTACCTAAAATTCCTATAGAAGCACCAATACTGACCAGAGCATCAGACCGATTATCCTGTGCAACTGCATAAATGGAGGCGCTGTTAATTTTTTTGCTTAATGCTAAGTTGTAACGATAAATCCCGTACATAAAAATTGCGGAGAATATAGCAACATAAGCAGTCAGCATATTGGGAACCGTCGTTGAATCTTGATAGAAGAAAGATTCTACAGCACTAAAAATAACCTGCAGGCCAACTGTAATCATAATGAAGGCAGCTACTAACGAGGCTACAGTTTCCGCTCGCAAATGACCATATGAATGATTATCATCAGGTGGTCGCTTAGATATTTTTAAACCAATCAATACGGCTATGGAAGCGATGATGTCGGTTGTGTTATTTAAACCATCTGCCCATAGTCCCTTAGAGTCTCCAAAATAACCAAATGACAATTTAAGAGCAGACAAGAATATGTAAGCGGCAATACTGATGTAGGCGCCTTTTTCAGCTGAAATTGAATGTTTATCCATGTCTAGTCTCTCCCCAGTGTAAATTAGCCTTAATAAAGATATCAAAACAAACCTTAGTGAGTCTATAGAAAAATTGTCGTATTAATCCATCTAACTTGGTTAATAGCAGATGTATTGAACAGATGTAAAGAAGTTGGTTTAAAGAAAGAATATAGCCATTATTAGGGATGGAAAGTTATAATAGTATTTGCATTTTTTTGTCTGCTCATTAATAGAAACTAGTAGTATATTTTAACCGAGGATTAAAAATTAAATACTTCCAGAAGGGGAGCCAAAAAGGCTGAGAGTGAACTGTAGAGTTAGGACGTTATTCAGTTCCACTGCGCCAAATGGACAGCCAGTGCCATTTATACTTATATGCAATTAGTTTTATTTATCGGTACTTGTCGCTATGATGCTTTATTCGGCAGCTTCGAAGGTATTATTGAAAAAAAGCCTGATTCTATATCGAATCCGGCTTTTTTTGACGAATATCCAAACAAAGCCGGCACAAGAAAGAGCCGGCTCCTTTTTACTTTGCAATAAATACCGAACAGGGGGCGTTTTTGGCGATGGAACTACTTGTACTGCCAAGAAAGAATTTTTCCAGCCCGCTTTTTGCGCTATTACCGACAACGATGAGGTCAGCCGCAGTTCTTGCTGCATAGTCACATACGCTATCAGCCGCATGTCCTTCCAATATTTCGAATTTCCCCTCAACTCGACATTCACTTAACAATCTAAGTGTATTACTTTCTGCGTTTTGAACACTATTTTGGACAACGGAATGGGTATCATTTGTCTCTTGATGATCCGTTTGTTCAACCTCGACAACGGGATGTGTTTGGACAGGGTCTACATAAAATCCTGCAGCTGGCACGAATCCCGGGGCGGATGCGTTTCCTATGATATGCTGTTCAACTTTTTCATTTAGGACATGAACAACGGTCAGCTTAGCTTCAGGAAAGGCCTTTTTCAATGTTGCACCATATTCTACTGCCCGTTTACTGTCTTCATTTCCATCAAAAGCGACGACAATATGTTTCAAATCTTTCATTAATATCATCTCTCCCCATTTTTAATGTATTTAAAAGTGTTATACCCACTTTTAAATGGCTTCACGCCTATTGATTGTGTATATTGATCACAAACACATGTAAAGAAGAGTTAGTAAGCATACGCGTACAGGCTACGGTGAATCTCCAGGCCCTTTCAGTTGAGTGGTCTGTTTTTTATCACTTTATAAAAAAAAGGAGTAAGTAAGTGAATTTCAGGAGTAACCCGTTATAAGAAAAAAAGAGAAGAGACCATTTCTCTGCCTTTTAGTCAAACGACGAGTTTTCTTTTATAAAAAGGGTAAAATATTTTTAATGAAGCATGTCTTAGACGGGAAAATGGGGGTTCAAATGAGAGGGTTAGTGAAAATAGGACTGATTATTATATTGGCAATGGTAGTTTTCGGTGCCGGTTTACTATTTTATTTCAAGCAGGGTGCAGATATAAGTCTTCTACAAAATCATCTTCAGCAACCGACAGAGATCTATGATCTCGACGGAAATCTTGCCAGTACTATTACGGGCAATAAATCTGAAGGTGTTGCAATAGAGGAAATACCAGATCATATGAAACAAGCGGTTGTATCCATTGAGGATCACCGTTTTTATGAACATCATGGCATTGATTATCAAGGAATTTTACGTGCCTTAGTTAAAAATGCGAAGGCCGGAAGTATTGTCGAAGGAGGGAGTACGCTTACCCAGCAGCTTGTGAAGATTACGATGCTGGAATCGGAAAGAACTCTGAAACGGAAGGTAGAAGAGTTTTTTCTTGCTCAGGAAGTCGAAGATGAGTATACAAAAGATGAAATTCTAGAAATGTATTTGAATCAAGTCTATTTCGGGCATGGGGCATGGGGAATCAAAAAGGCCGCGAATATTTACTTTTCCAAGGAGGTCTCTGAATTGACCGTTGCCGAGGGGGCATTGCTTGCGGGTGTCATTAACCTTCCATCCAAACTTGATCCATACAAAAATTTAGACGGTGCAATGAAACGACGTGATTTAGTTCTTTCAAGAATGGCCGAACATGGGTATTTGACGGATGATGAAGAGGCTGCGGCGAAAAAAGATGAAGTGACTCTTCTTCAGGGTGAGCAAATGACTGATCCATTAAAAGGAAAGTATCCTTATTTTGTCGACCATGTTCTGTCGGAGGCATCCAGTAGGTATGGAATAGAGCTCGAGGAGTTGCTTACAAAGGGTTACAAAATATACACAACACTAGATCAATCCATGCAGCAGGCTACAGAAACCGTTTATGCCAACGATGCCAATTTCCCAGTTGGGACTAGTACAGATCAATTGGTTCAAAGCGGGGCAATCCTCCTTGATCCGAAAACAGGAGGGATCAAGGCTTTAGTCGGCGGCAGAGGTAAACATCAATTCATGGGATATAACCGGGCAACGCAATTGACGAGATCTCCTGGCTCGGCCATTAAACCGCTTGTTGTTTACACGCCAGCCGTTGAAGAAGGTTACGATATTACCACTCCTTTAAAGGATGAAAAAATGAGTTTTGGCGAATATGAGCCAACAAATCTAAGTGGCATTTATAAAGGGGAAGTACCGATGTACGAAGCGGTGATGAATTCCTTAAACGTACCTACTGTATGGCTATTAAATGAGATCGGTATAGATAAGGGATTGGATGCACTCAAGCGGTTTGGGATTCCATATGAAAAAAATGACAGAAATCTAACACTTGCTTTAGGGGGCATGGAGAAAGGGGTCTCCCCGCTGCAGATGGCTGGAGCCTTTTCCACCTTCGCCAACGACGGAAAACGAATGGAGTCGCATGCCATTGTAAAAATAGAAGGTGTCGATGGAAAAGAGGTGGGGGCTTGGGAAGAAGAAGCCACCAAGGTAACCTCTAAGGGCGTCGTCGACAAAATGAATACAATGCTGCTTGGTACAGTAGAATATGGCACAGCAAAAAATGCAGCTGTTTCCGGTTATGAAGTTGCAGGTAAAACAGGGTCCACACAAGTTCCAATCGAAGGAATATCAGGGGTTAAAGATCAATGGTTTATCGGTTATACACCTTCATTAGTAGGTGCTGTCTGGGCTGGGTATGATACGACTGATGAAAAACATTATCTGACGACACATAGTAGTGAGGGGAGTGCGATTATTTTTCAAAAAATAATGTCGCAGGCTTTACAAAATCAGGCGTCACAATCTTTTAAGACACAAGACATCGGGCCGCTTATAGCGGAACAACAGGCACATATAGCGGAACAACAGGCAAAAGAAGAAGAGGCGCAAAGAAAGCAATATTGGATTGACAAAGGTAATCAGATTCGGGAAGGATTGAATAAATGGAAAGACTGGGAGGTCCCATGGTGAATATCTAAAGGGAGCATGGATTACATGCTCTTTTCTCGTTCAATTCACTCACAAAAAAAGACTGTCAAATGTTTGACAGCCTATCACCGTTCTTTAAAAAATTAGATTAGCTATAAAGCCTATAACGACAATTCACCATTAAAATGGTTCTCATTATATACACCCTCTTCTATACGTAGTTAGAAATTATTAAATGTTAACTGTTTGGTTCGATTGAAAACCGAGTTTATTTGAAGCATTCTTTTTGCATATATTCTGTACTTTTTCGAGCATAGCTTGTACATTCTCGCCTTCAAGTATGACTTTCATAGTTACACATTCCTGAAGAATGAGTACAAAAGAGACAAAAGTAGAGAGTTTCTTGGCATCGACCATTTTATGTTTGCAGATAAAATAAATATTACCTTTAAATTCTTTTGTAACTTGATATAAGTTCATAATTTGACGCATGGAGAATCGTTTATTTGTTTTAATGTCCGTGGAAATTACTTTATTCATGTTGTTTTCTCCTTTAGTGATTTTATACTTTAGCAAGCATAATCAAAATGTCAGTTTAGCTACAATTTTAAAAAAAGAACATCTATCTTTGTCCTTTTATGTAATTGTTAGCGGGTTATGCTGTTTATTTACCCGTGTTAATGATTTTAAAACCTATTAGAAAATTTCAATTTATGAAGGGAGAAGGAACAATGCTTAAACTTATCAAAAATGGAGAGATTTATGGACCGGATTTTATGGGGCAAAAAGATATCCTATTGGTTGGAAAGCAAATTGGTTACATGGAGGATCAGATTGATGTACCTGTTGATTTTGTTGAAATGGAAGTGATTGATGCGGCTGGTAAAATTATTGTTCCAGGTTTTATTGATGCACATGTCCATATCATCGGTGGAGGAGGAGAAGGTGGCTTTAAAACAAGGACTCCTGAAATTCAGTTAACCGATGCAACGTTAGCTGGTATAACGACATTAATTGGAGTCATCGGAACTGATGGAACGACAAGAACGATGCCAGGGTTGCTTGCTAAAGCGAGAGCTCTTGAAGAAGAAGGAATTAGCTGTTATGTTCAGACCGGTTCGTATCAAGTACCAGTCAAGACTCTTACAGGGAAAATTGAAGATGATTTAATTTTAGTGGATAAAATTATCGGGGTAGGCGAAATCGCTATTGCCGATCATCGTTCCTCGCAGCCGACTGCAGCGGAATTGGCGAAACTAGCATCACAGGCCCGTAATGGCGGACTTTTGTCCGGGAAAAGCGGTATCGTCAACATTCATGTAGGTGACAGCCAGAATCATGTACGGGTAATCGAAGAAGTCGTGGAGACAACTGAAATACCGATCACACAGTTTTACCCGACGCATATTAACCGCAATCAGCATTTATTCAATGCGGGGATAGAATTTGCAAAAAAAGGCGGCTATATTGATTTTACGACAAGTACCATCAAGAAGTTCCTAGAAGAAGGAGAAGTAAAGGCAAGTACAGCAATAAAACGAGCACTCGATGAAGGCGTTGATATTCGGCAAATCACCCTCACTTCAGATGGACAAGCGAGCCTGCCTGATTTTGATAGCAGCGGAAATCTGCGCGGTTTGAACATCGGTACGTGTATGTCCTTGTATGATGCAGTAGTCGATGCGATTCTCGAGGACGGAGTCACAATAGCCGATGCAATCCGTGTTGTGACTGAAAATCCGGCAAATATTTTAAAGCTCGGTAATAAAGGGCGGATCGAGGTAGCTAGAGACGCCGACTTAATTATAGTTAAAAAAGAAACATTTGAAATTGATACCGTAATCGCGATGGGCCAAATTATGGTAAAAGATGGCATGGCGGTCGTGAAAGGTACATTTGAAAAATAGGGATCACTCCCGTATCCTCGAAGCAGAAAAGGAAATAAAACTTTCTTTCTGTTCTGTTAGAAATGTTAAGGTAGGGCTCCTTAACCATGGTTCGCTGGCACCAGTTGATCYAAAGTAAACATTTCAAGTTGATCTCGCTGAATAGAATCATGTTTAGAAAGCATYCTTATCACCTCAAGCTTTAATACTTYTATTTTAAAACAAAAAAGACTGTAGGCAAAAGGRGTTMTWTCTAAWTGTTAAAACAAAGTTGATTGGAACGGAAGGTACGAGACCCCGCAGGCGCAATGGCGCCGAGGAGGCTCCCGGACCGSCCGCGGAAAGCGAGTGCCTGGAGTGGAAATYAACGGTCAAATTTTAAAARCAAAAAAAGAATGGAACAAGTTGTACTTGTTCCATTCTTTTTTTTGTGCACCCGGCATGGATGCAATTTATAGGGTACGCGCCCCCAAAACAATCGAAAATAATTCCATCAAGTTGAGAAATTATAGTAGTTTGATTTGGATTTTTCCATTAATTTTACGAATTTTCAAAATGAAGGTGGAGTATACGATAACACATTCTAAATAAAGGTAATATGCAAAAAATTCATTCTATTTAACATATTATTAAAACCCTTGATGTATTATCCTTTTATATAAGCAAATATAGTTTATGAAAAAGCATTTATTTAAAAACATAAAAAGACCAAAGAAAATTTTTGGGCTGTTATTTCATGACTGTTCAAATCCTTGGTAAGTTTGCTAATCAAATCTATCTTAAGGGGAGAAATGAAATGGAAAAGACGGAAAACCCAATTTTGAAAGCGTATTCAAAAGAGAATTTACCGGAAATGTATCAGGTATTAGCTCCAAATGGAGAGATAATTGAATCAATTGATGGAAAAATTGATAAATCACTCATGCTTAAGATGTATGAAAGTATGCTATTGCTTAGAATGTTTGACCGTAAATCAGTTAATCTTCAGCGCCAAGGAAGAATGGGGACTTATGCACCCTTCGAGGGGCAGGAGGCATCCCAAATTGGCAGCGCTTTTGCATTATCGGCAGGGGATTGGATGTTTCCCACTTACCGTGATCATGCAGCGGCAATTATTCATGGACAGGAGATGTATCGTGTTTTTCTATACTGGATGGGACATGTAGAGGGTTCTATCTGTCCGGAAGGAAAACGAACTATGCCTCCTTGTGTTCCTATTGCGACTCAAATGGTTCATGCGGTAGGTACGGCTTGGGCAAGTAAGCTTAAAGGAGAAGAGAATGTAAGCATTGCTTATTTTGGTGATGGTGCTACTTCTGAAGGGGATTTTCATGAGGCACTGAATTTTGCCGGTGTATATAAAACCCCAACAATCTTTTTCTGCCAAAATAATGGCTACGCTATCAGTGTGCCTTTTGAAAAGCAATCTGCATCTAAGACTATATCTCAGCGTGCTGATGCTTATGATATCCATGGTGTTCGTGTAGATGGAAATGATATCTTTGCAGTTTGGCTGACTGTAAAGGAAGCAGTCGAAAGAGCGCTTAAAGGTGAAGGTCCTACTTTGATTGAAGCTATTACCTTTCGATATGGTGCCCATACTACTGCAGACAATCCAAACATATATCGTAATCAGGAGGATATTTCAACATTCTGGAGGGAAAATCGCGATCCGATTACACGTCTTAAAAAGTTGTTGATTAACAAGGGATTCTGGAATGAGGAGCAGGAGGAAATGGTGCTAAAACAAATTAGCGAACAGATTGACACTCACCTCCAAAAAGCAGAAGAGTACCCTAAAGCCGATCCTCTCGATATGTTTAACCATGTTTATGCTGAAGAGTCATGGCACATAAATGAACAGCAGCAAGAATTGAAACAAATCTTAAAGAAGGATGTGAAGAAGTAATGAGCCAACATTTAACTATGATTCAGGCTATTACAGAAGCAATGGACCAAAAGCTTGGTCAGGATGATCGTGTGATGATCTTAGGTCAGGATATTGGAGTAAACGGTGGAGTTTTCCGTTCAACGGAAGGCCTATTTGAGAAGTACGGAAAGGATCGAGTTGTAGATACACCATTAGCTGAGGCTGGAATCATTGGCTCTGCAATTGGTTTAGCTCTTAATGGAATGGTTCCCGTGGTAGAAATTCAATTTCTTGCATTTATTTATCCAGGATTCGAGCAGATTGTTTCCCATGCTGCCCGTATGAGATACCGTACTCGGGGACAATTTGGGGTGCCCCTTGTTATCCGTACACCATATGGTGCTGGAATCAGAGGTCCTGAGCTTCACTCCGAAAGTGTCGAAACCTTCTTTGCCCACACTCCGGGTTTAAAGGTGGTTGCACCTAGTAATCCTTATGACGCAAAAGGACTACTCATTTCTGCCATTGAAGATCCAGATCCGGTAATCTTTTTGGAGCCGACTAAATTGTATCGAGCTTTTAAGGAAGAAGTTCCTAAAGAGATGTATCGAATACCAATTGGTCAAGCAAAAGTGGTTCAGGAGGGAAGCGACTTAACCATTTTTGCATGGGGAGCTATGTTAAGAGAAGCATTGAATGCCGCTAAAAAGATTGAAAATGAAAAAGGTTGGAAGTGTGAAGTAGTCGATCTTCGAACATTATACCCGTTAGATCGGGATACGATCGTAAAATCCATAAAAAAAACAGGTCGCGGATTAGTCGTTCATGAAGCTCATAAGTCATCCGGATTAGGTGCGGAGATTATCTCTATTATTAATGATGAAGCCCTTATTTACCTTAAAGCCCCTATTAAGCGTGTGACAGGATTTGATGTTCCGGTTCCGCAGTTTTCAGTAGAAGATCATTATTTACCTACTGTTGAACGTGTAAAACAAGGAATAATGGAAACGATTTCATTTTAATTAATGAATAAGGGAGAAGGAGGAACAAGCATGGTAGAATTTAAACTTCCTGATGTAGGTGAAGGGATGCATGAAGGAGAAATTATCAAGTT
>NZ_JBFUIB010000029.1:0-31106 GCF_056402095.1 Peribacillus sp. P4_C12 | reverse complement strand
ACATACGGAGTCATCGTTTATCAAGAACAAATTATGCAAATTGCATCTCGCCTTGCCGGATTCTCACTTGGGGAAGCTGACCTATTACGCCGGGCTGTCTCGAAGAAGAAGAAGGAAGTTCTAGACCAGGAGCGGCAGCATTTTGTAAGTGGTGCTTTGAACCAAGGATATACTGAGAAAACGGCTGAAGAAATTTATACGTTAATTGTTCGCTTTGCTAACTATGGATTCAACCGGAGTCATGCAGTGGCTTATAGTGTCATAGCCTATCAACTAGGTTACTTAAAAACCTATTATCCAGAATATTTTATGGCAGCCCTTATGACATCGGTCGTCGGGAATGATGATAAGATTTCCCAATATGCCCGTGAGGCCAAAAAGAAAGGGATTAAGGTTCTGCCTCCTTCTATTAATCAAAGCGGCTTCCCGTTTTTATCAGAAAAGGAAGGGATCCGTTTTAGCCTTGGAGCCATCAAAGGAATAGGCGGTACAGTTTTAAAAGAAATATTTGCGGCCAGGCGCCAAAAGAAATTCGCTGATTTATTCGATTTCTGTTTGCGAGTTTCCGGGAAAATTGTCAATCGAAAAGTGTTGGAGGCGCTTGTCCATTCAGGTGCATTTGATGAATTCGGTGAAGACCGTGCTACATTATTAGCGAGTTTGGACGTAGCAATCAGCCATACCGAATTGGTTAATCCAGATGATGATTTATTTGATATGTTTTCGGATGGGGAGTTTTCACTCAAACCAAAATATAACTATGTCGACCCTATTCCCGTTGAAGACAAACTTTCCTTGGAAAAAAGTGTCCTGGGACTATATCTTTCAAATCATCCAGTGACAAGCTACAGAGATCTTTTTCAGTATTTCGGTTGCTTAACCATTGACGAAGCAATTAATAAAAAAGAGTCAAAAGTCCTACTCGGAGTATATATAACGGCGGTTAAAACCATTAGAACAAAAAAAGGCGATGTTATGGCCTTTTTAACCGTTAGTGATGAAGAAGGGGACATTGAAGCAGTCGTGTTCCCAAATGTGTATAAAAATCATTCTGCGGTCTTGAATCACGGGCAGCTTGTTATGCTTAAAGGGACATTGGAAGAGCGAGATGGGAAAACCCAGCTCATTATCCAGCATGTATACCCGCTTGAACAAGTGAAAAAGATGAAACAGGGGATAAATGGAACACTATTCTTGAAAATTGAAGCTGAAAAGCAAACAAAGGATACTCTTCAAAAAATAAAAAAAATTTTAATGCAACATAGTGGTGAAACGAAGGTCATGCTTTTTTATCAGCGGGAAAATCGCTATGTACAGCTATCTTATTGGGATTGGGTCAATCCTACAGACAGTCTAATACAGGCATTAATTGACATGGTTGGAAAAGGGAATGTAGTCTATAAGAGAGAATAACTGTTTTACAACTTTAATAGTTATGTTATATTGAAAATAGGCCGCTGTGGTCTGACCACTAGATTTCAGCATATATATTCGGTTTGACCAATTCGTTCTAGGAGTGAAATTATGACGTTAAGAGAAGAAGCATTACATATGCATCGCTTGAATCAAGGAAAGTTAGAAACAGTTTCAAAGGTACCGGTTAGGAATGCCGAAGATTTAAGCTTGGCTTATTCTCCTGGTGTCGCGGAACCGTGTAAAGAAATTTACGAGAAGCCTGAGACAGTTTATGACTATACGATGAAAGGGAATACTGTGGCTGTCATTTCTGATGGAACGGCTGTGTTGGGACTAGGAAACATTGGACCAGAAGCTGCTTTGCCAGTTATGGAAGGTAAAGCCGTTTTATTTAAGAGTTTTGCAGGAGTCGACGCTTTTCCAATTTGTTTAAAAACGACAGAAGTGGATAAAATTGTAGAGACTGTTAAATTACTTGAGCCTACATTCGGCGGAGTAAACTTAGAGGACATTGCTGCACCGAATTGTTTTGAAATTGAAGAACGGCTTAAGAAAGAAATGAATATCCCTGTTTTTCATGATGATCAGCACGGGACAGCAATTGTAACTGTTGCCGGTCTTGTAAATGCTTTACGCCTTGTAAATAAATCAATATCAGAAATTAAAGTGGTAGCAAATGGAGCCGGTGCTGCTGGCATTGCAATCATTAAATTGCTTTATAGCTATGGAGTACGTGACATTATTATGTGTGACACGAAAGGTGCTATTTATGAGGGCCGTCCGACAGGCATGAATGAGATAAAAGCACAAGTGGCCAAAGTAACCAATAGAAATAGGGTTGAAGGACCTCTAGAAGTAGTTATTCAAGATGCGGATGTCTTTATCGGTGTTTCTGCAGCTGGCGCGTTAACCAAAGAAATGGTTTCCACCATGAACCGGGATGCAATCATTTTCGCTATGGCTAATCCTGATCCGGAAATCATGCCGGAGGAAGCGAAAGCAGCTGGTGCCAAGGTAGTTGGGACAGGACGTTCCGATTTTCCAAACCAGGTCAATAACGTTCTTGCCTTCCCTGGAATCTTCCGTGGGGCTTTAGATGTACGTGCGACCCATATCAATGAAAAAATGAAGGTAGCTGCTGTTCAGGCAATTGCCGGTTTAATACAAGAACATGAGATTCACGAAGACTACGTTATTCCTGCTCCTTTTGATGAAAGAGTAGCACCTGCCGTTGCGGCGGCTGTGGCCAAGGCAGCGATGGAAACAGGAGTGGCGAGAATTAAAGTGGATCCAGAAGAAATTAAAGAAAAAACAAGAAAATTAGCGATCATTGGAAAAAGTGAGGAATAATTATTTTGGCGGATCGTACTTCTTCATCCAAAATTTATCTCGATGTTGTTGAGAGCCTACGTAGCATGATTGAAGCGGACAGCCTTATACCAGGAGATAAAATCCCTTCTGAACGGGAGTTATCGGATCGACTGAATGTGGGACGTTCCTCTGTCCGTGAAGCATTGCGTGCCTTAGAGCTATTAGGATTGATAGAAACAAGACGTGGTGAAGGGACGTTTATCAGGGATTTCCAGGAGCATAAGTTAGTAGAGCTTCTGGGAACCTTTTTTTTGCAAGACAAAAAGGTACAAGAAGATTTAGCTGAGACGAAAAGATTGATTGAAATTGACTGTTTACGGATTGTAGCCTTTTTCGCTACAGCTGAAGAAATCAAACAATTAATCGTCTGGGTCAAAGATGACGAGTTTCTTGATGATGATTTCTTCTTAAGAATTGCCATATTAAATCGCAATCGATTGCTTGAAAGAATTTGGCGCATTGTCAACAGTTATGCTAGAACATCAGAGCCGGTACTGGGTAATACAAAAAAGGAAGATTATCTTGCATTACTTACATATTTGCTCGAACGAGATGAAGAAAAAGCCATTGAAACGTATCTAATTAGAATTAGAAATATGTCGAAGGACGAGTGACACCTTTTTACACGATACTAATTTTATTTTTGATATAGTTTGGGCCAAGTATCATAATATAGATAATTGGTGGTAAAGGGAGGATTAAGCTTGCTTAAAGAGCTATTTGCGAAGTCTAAGAAGAAATATGCAACGGTTCCTTTAGATCGTGAGAAACAAGATGTACCAGAAGGAATTATGACTAAATGCCCCAGCTGTAAAAAAATCATGTATACAAAAGAATTAGTGAAAAACCAGAAAGTCTGTCTGCATTGCGGATTCCATCATTCAATGTCCTCTCATGAGCGGATTGAATATTTATTTGATGCCGGTAGTTTTAATGAATTTGATAAAGAAATGATTTCAGTTAACCCACTTCAGTTCCCGGATTATCTGGAGAAGCTGGAAAAGGATAAAAAGAAAGCCAAGATTAATGAGGCAGTGGTCACAGGGGTAGGAAGCATTAATGGCTACCAAGTTTCCACGGCTATCATGGATTCCAATTTTAGGATGGGAAGCATGGGCTCTGTCGTTGGGGAAAAAATTACCCGGGCGATTGAACGGGCTGGAGAATTGAGGATTCCGTTTATCATATTTACAGCATCAGGCGGCGCGCGGATGCAGGAAGGTGTTCTTAGCTTGATGCAGATGGCTAAGACCAGTGCTGCTCTAAAGATGTTCAGTAATGAAGGCGGTCTGATTATTTCGATGATGACACATCCTACTACAGGCGGAGTTTCAGCAAGTTTTGCGTCCCTTGGGGATATTAACCTTGCTGAACCTGGAGCCCTAATTGGCTTTGCGGGACGTCGAATCATTGAACAGACGATCCACGAAGATCTTCCAGAGGATTTCCAAACGTCTGAATTTTTGATGAAGCACGGGCAATTAGATGCGGTAGTTAAACGTACGGAATTAAAAGAAACCTTGACAACAATCCTTAAAATCCATGCCCCGGGTGGTGAATGGTTATGATTTACGAATTAGAATTTGAACGTCCTGTTACAGAGCTTCGAAGTAAGATTAAAGAGCTGAAGGAAATAACGAAGGATGCTGATGTAGACCTGACGGTTGAAATCGAAACTTTGGAAAAACGTCTCGAGAAGTTAGAAGTCGATATTTATAATCATTTAAAACCATGGGATCGTGTACAGATCGCTCGACATCCGGCTCGTCCAACAACTCTTGATTACATTCCTCTTTTATTTAATGACTTCATCGAGTTTCATGGTGATCGTTATTATGGAGATGATGAGGCAATTGTGGCTGGTATCGCCGAATTTGAAGGTCGAGCTGTGACCGTCATCGGTCATCAGCGTGGGAAGGATACGAAGGAAAATATCCGTCGTAACTTTGGTATGCCCCATCCAGAAGGCTATCGAAAAGCTTTGCGTCTAATGAAACAGGCTGAAAAATTTAATCGTCCGATTATTTGTTTCATAGATACGAAGGGGGCTTTCCCTGGTAAAGCGGCAGAAGAGCGCGGACAAAGTGAAGCCATCGCGAAAAACCTTTTTGAAATGGCAGGACTGAAGGTGCCGGTTATCAGTATTGTCATCGGTGAAGGGGGCAGTGGTGGTGCTTTGGCTCTAGGAGTTGGAGATCGAATTTTCATGTTAGAGAATTCAACGTACTCAGTAATCTCTCCTGAAGGGGCTGCTGCTTTGCTTTGGAAGGATGCTTCCCAGGCTAAACGGGCCGCGGAATCAATGCAAATCACGGCTCCTGACTTAAATCGCTTAGGGGTCATTGATGAGATTATTCCTGAAGTGAAAGGCGGCGCCCATCGAGATGCTAATGTACAGGCTGAAGCCATTAAGGATATTCTGAAACGTTCATTTAATGAGTTGCTTCCTTTGGATAGCGATGAACTGATCAATCAACGTTATATGAAATTTAAGAAAATTGGTGAATATGAATTTGAAAAACAACCAGAGGGGAAACCTAAGGAAGTTGGACAGCATTCATAAGCATTTATCAACTGGAAAAAACGTGCTGCCAAGGGCAACACGTTTTTTTCAGCCTTACTAGGGAAGCATACATATATATATGTTTGAGTGAAGAATCCAAACTTTTACGCCATTTTACTTCAATTTCTGAAGAGAATCGGTTAGGCTTAGAACATCAAGTAAGCAAAAGTGAAAAAGTGATTGCTTATTGAAGGTAGAAAAAGGGTACAATGTAATAACGAAAGTTAATGTGAACTTAATTTTGATTAGTGCTGTAGAGAGGTGACAATAATGAAAAGAATAGGTGTATTAACCAGTGGAGGAGATTCTCCAGGTATGAACCCGGCAGTCCGAGCTGTTGTCCGGAAAGCGATTTTTCATGAGATGGAGGTCTTCGGAATTTATCATGGCTATCAAGGTCTGATAAATGGAGATATAAGGCAACTTGAACTTGGATCGGTCGGTGATATCATTCATCGCGGCGGCACAATGCTACATACGGCTCGCTGTCCGGAATTTAAGACTGAGGAAGGTCAGCTAAAAGCTATTGAACAATTGAATAAGTTTGGTATTGAGGGCATTGTTATTATAGGTGGAGATGGTTCCTATCGGGGAGCGAAGGCATTAACTGAAAGAGGCTTTCCATGTATCGGGGTTCCTGGAACGATTGATAATGATATTCCAGGTACAGATTTTACAATTGGTTTTGATACGGCTCTAAACACGGTAATCGATGCAATCGATAAAATTCGAGATACAGCAACTTCTCATGAAAGAACTTATGTGGTTGAAGTAATGGGAAGAAATGCGGGCGATATTGCTCTTTGGGCAGGTCTTGCTGGCGGAGCAGAAACGATTCTATGTCCTGAATATAAATATGATATGGAAGAGTTGATTGGTAAGTTGAACCGCGGACATGACCGGGGGAAAAAGCATAGTATCATTATTGTCGCTGAAGGTGTTGGAAGCGCCGTTGATATTTCCAGACAAATTGAAGCAAAAGCAGGTTTTGAAACGCGTGTTACAGTGCTTGGCCATGTTCAGCGCGGCGGATCTCCCACAGCAATTGATCGAGTGTTGGCAAGCCGACTCGGAGCACGTGCTGTAGAATTGCTTCTTGAAGGCAAAGGCGGCAAGGCTGTCGGGATAGAACAAAATATACTAGTTGATTATGATATCATCGAAGCACTTGCGAAACAGCATACAATTGACAAGAAAATGTACGATCTATCCGCAGAGTTATCAATTTAATTGGTACAGATTTAGGTTTATTGAAAGAAATCAGTGCTGAGAAAGTATTCAAATATTTGAAAAAGTAAGCTTATAACTACTACGCCATGTCTGCCAAAAGGTGGACAGTCGGCGAGTTTTTCTTAGAGGAGGTTGACACCATGCGAAAAACCAAGATTGTTTGTACAATTGGCCCCGCAAGTGAAAGTATAGAAAAGTTGGTTCAATTAATAGAAGCAGGAATGAATGTAGCTCGGCTGAATTTTTCTCATGGCAATCATGAGGAGCATGCCGCTAGAATCCGTAACATTAGGGAAGCGGGAGAGAAATCAGGGAAACAGGTTGCTATCCTTTTAGATACAAAAGGTCCGGAAATAAGGACGAATAATATGGAGAACGATGCTATCGAGTTGACTGCTGGTGATGAAGTCAGTATTTCTATGAATGAAGTCCTTGGAACGCCTGAAAAATTTTCTATTACGTATGAGGGACTTCTCTATGATGTCCATCCGGGATCCAGAATTTTGTTAGATGATGGTTTAATTGGTCTTGAAGTGTTAAAGGTGGATGAAGTCAAAAAAGAAATCCATACGAAAATTTTAAACAGTGGAACACTTAAAAACAAAAAAGGTGTAAATGTGCCAGGTGTTTCAGTTAACCTACCAGGCATCACGGAAAAAGACGAACAGGACATCCTATTTGGAATTGAACAGGGAATTGACTTTGTTGCTGCCTCTTTTGTTCGTAGGGCATCTGACGTCCTAGAAGTGCGTGAACTTCTGCAACAGAATGGAGCGGAACATATTCAAATCATCCCTAAAATTGAAAATCAAGAAGGCGTCGACCGTCTTGATGAAATCCTGGAAGTGTCAGATGGTTTGATGGTAGCTCGCGGAGACCTAGGAGTGGAAATTCCTGCAGAAGAAGTGCCACTAGTCCAAAAACAAATGATCAAAAAATGTAACAATGCCGGGAAACCAGTTATTACAGCTACGCAAATGCTCGATTCGATGCAGCGTAACCCACGGCCGACCCGTGCAGAAGCAAGTGACGTGGCCAATGCCATTTTTGATGGAACTGATGCCATCATGCTTTCCGGTGAAACAGCAGCTGGGACCTACCCTGTTGAGGCCGTTCAAACGATGCATAACATTGCTTCTCGTGCAGAAACAGCCCTTGATTATCGGGAAATATTATCAGTAAGAAGCAAAGTGAATCGTCATAATGTCACGGATGCTATTGGCCAGTCTGTTGCCCATACGGCGCTTAATCTAAATGTCGGCGCAATCATTACGCCTACCGAGAGCGGTCATACGGCACGGATGATTTCTAAATATCGTCCTAAGGCACCGATTATCGCTGTTACATCTAATGATCATGTTTCAAGAAGACTTGCATTGGCCTGGGGAGTTTACCCGCAGATTGGACCAAAAGCGACGACCACGGATGAAATGCTCCAAACGGCAATCGATGAAAGTCTGCATTCCGGATTAGTATCCCATGGAGACTTAGTCGTCATTACAGCTGGTGTGCCTGTAGGTGAAACAGGAACGACTAACTTGATGAAAATTCATGTATTAGGAGAGGTTCTTTTGAAGGCTCAAGGAATCGGCAGGAAATCTGCGAAAGGTGAAGTGGTTATAGCTAGGAATTCCAAGGAAGCTTTGGAAAAAGTAACTGAAGGATCTGTATTAGTTACAATTGGTTCTGATCGGGATATGATGCCGGCAATTCAAAAGTGTGCTGCATTGATTACTGAAGAAGGCGGTTTGACAAGCCATGCAGCTGTTGTGGGAGTCACTTTGGGCATTCCGGTTATCGTTGGAGCAGAAGATGCGACCAAAATCTTTAAGGATAAACAAAGAATTACGGTCGATGCTAGTCGCGGAATCATTTATGACGGACATGCTAACGTTTTATAGAACGAAATTTTGGATGATTTCGGTCCAATGAGGTAAGATGAGTGTACCGCACCATACGTGGGCTGTGCAGGAGGAATGTAGATGAAATATTTTTTATTGTTTATCATTGCGATGCCGGTCATTGAGATTATTGTCTTATTGTTGTCAGGTAATGTGATTGGTTTTTGGCCAACACTGTTCCTGATTGTAGTTACCGGTTTAATCGGTGCCTATTTGGCCAAGCGGCAAGGAATGGAAACATGGAAAAAGGCGCAGGAACAGATTCGATACGGAATGATGCCAGGAAATGAAATCATTGATGGAATCTGTATCTTTCTTGGGGCTGCATTGTTGCTATCACCGGGACTTATCTCGGATATCATAGGATTAATCCTAGTATTTCCGCCAACCCGGAATCTCCTCAAACCGATCGTTATCCGGTTTATTATGAACAGGATGAATAAAGGAAAAGTAACGATTATTCGCCATAAATAGTAAGAGGCTGTCTAAAAGCTAAGCTTTTTAGACAGCCTCTTTTGGTTAGAGAAATGAATTTATCATTAGCATCCCCGGTATTTCTAAGGATGCTTTTTTGCATTTTTACTGAAAAGGCTCTTGCATTGTTTACGTTTTTAATTATAGCGGCCAGTCATGAGAGAAATTTTTTGGGGTAAGATTTTGCCTGTTTCACTGATCAAGAATGGATTTTTGGAAGTAAAACTAGTATAAAATATCAGAATTTTTTAATTATTTTTTAAGAGAAATGTTGTTATACCAGGCTTTTCCAAGTTAAATATTCTCTTTTTTAATTTTTTTTAGAAAAAACTGGTGACAAATTTACGCAGTGTGTTATATAATACAATCAAGAAAAGAAACAACTGTATTATAACATAAAAGAGCTTGAAAGGATGTGGAAAGCAACATGATTACTGAAGCAAAAGGCTTACAAATTACAGGTACTATTAAGCCTGGATATGAACAAATACTTACAACGGAAGCTCTTCAATTTATCGAAAGAATTGAACGGCATTTCGGTGAAAGAAGAAAAGAACTTTTAGAACAACGTAAAATCGTTCAAGAGGACCTAAATCAAGGCAAGCTACCTAATTTTCTTGAAGAAACGAAGCATATTCGTGAAAGTGATTGGACAATTGCGCCCCTCCCGAATGACTTGCAAGACCGCAGGGTTGAAATCACTGGACCGGTTGACCGTAAGATGATCATTAATGCTATGAACTCAGGTGCCAATGTTTTCATGGCTGACTTTGAAGATGCCAATTCACCCACTTGGGAAAATTGTATAGATGGTCAATTGAATCTACGCGATGCAATTAGCGGTACCATTTCATTTGAAAATCCAAATGGAAAAGTATACGCATTAAATGAAAAAACAGCTGTTTTAAAAGTAAGGCCTCGCGGCTGGCACCTAGAAGAAAAGCATGTTCTTTTAAATGGACAGCCAATATCAGCTAGCTTTTTCGACTTTGGACTATACTTTTATCACAACGCAAAAGCATTAATCGAAAAAGAAAGCGGTCCATACTTCTACTTACCGAAGATGGAAAGCCATATCGAAGCAAGATTATGGAATGATGTCTTTGTTTATGCACAAAACGATTTAAGAGTCCCGCAAGGAACTATAAAAGCAACTGTCTTGATTGAAACGATTCTTGCAGCATTCGAAATGGACGAAATTCTGTACGAGTTGAAAGATCATTCCGCAGGCCTGAACTGTGGCCGCTGGGATTATATCTTCAGCTTCCTGAAAAAATTCCGTCACTCGGATGATGTTATCTTCCCTGATAGGTTACAGGTYACGATGACTGTCCCGAACATGAGAGCGTATTCCTTATTAGCAATCAAAACATGCCACACTCGTAATGCTCCGGCAATAGGCGGGATGGCAGCACAAATTCCAGTCAAAAATGACCCGGTCAAAAATAACGAGGCGTTTGCTAAGGTACGCGCTGATAAAGAACGCGAAGCGAGAGACGGTCATGATGGGACATGGGTCGCCCACCCAGGCATGGTAAGTACAGCAAAAGAGGTGTTTGACCTACTTGTTCCAAAACCGAATCAAATCTATCGGAAACGTGAAGATGTTCAAGTATCAGCAGAAGAATTGCTAGAAGTACCAGAAGGAACGATAACGGAAGCTGGATTACGGACGAACATTAACGTAGGCATCCAGTATATTGCATCTTGGCTAAGTGGAAGAGGCGCTGCTCCTATTCATAACCTAATGGAAGATGCAGCAACAGCTGAAATCTCACGTGCTCAAGTTTGGCAGTGGATTCGTCATCCAAAAGGTATTTTAGAAGATGGTAGAAAAATCACCGAAGAATTATTCCATCAGATTAAAGAAGAAGAATTAGCAGTCATTAAATCAGAGGTAGGAGAAGAAGCTTTCAAATCAGGGAAATTTGAAGAGTCTACTAAACTATTTGAAGAATTGATTGCAGCAGATGACTTTGCGGATTTCTTAACAAATCCGGCATATGAACAATTATCTTAATATTTAGTTAATTAATAGTTTAATATAAATTAGGAGGAAATTATAATGACTAATGAAAGAGCGCAACAACTACAACAAAGCTGGGAAAATGACGCACGCTGGACTGGAATTAAACGGCCTTATTCTGCTGAAGAAGTTATCAAATTAAGAGGTTCTATCGATATCGAGCAAACATTAGCTCGCCGTGGTTCTGAAAAACTATGGAACCTTTTAAATACAGAGGATTTCATTAACGCACTAGGAGCATTAACTGGTAACCAAGCAATGCAACAAGTAAAAGCTGGTTTAAAAGCAATCTACTTAAGTGGTTGGCAAGTAGCTGCTGATGCTAATATCGCTGGACAAATGTACCCTGACCAAAGCTTATACCCAGCTAACTCTGTACCACAGGTTGTTAAACGCATTAATCAAACACTGCAACGTGCTGACCAAATTAGCTTTGCTGAAGGAAAAGATGATATTGATTGGTTTGCTCCAATCGTAGCAGATGCTGAAGCAGGCTTCGGGGGTGCACTTAACGTATTCGAACTAATGAAAGGTATGATTGAAGCTGGAGCTGCTGGCGTTCACTTTGAAGACCAACTATCTTCCGAGAAAAAATGTGGTCATTTAGGCGGTAAAGTACTTCTCCCAACGCAAACTGCAGTACGTAACTTAGTATCAGCTCGTTTAGCAGCAGACGTAATGGGAACACCAACTATTTTAATTGCTCGTACTGATGCAGATGCTGCAGACTTGATCACTGATGATATCGATCCAGTTGATGCACCTTTCATCACAGGTGAACGAACTCCAGAAGGATTCTACCGTACAAACGCAGGTCTTGACCAAGCGATTGCACGTGGTCTAGCATATGCACCATATGCTGATCTTATCTGGTGCGAGACTTCTGAACCAAACCTAGCAGATGCTCGCCGATTTGCTGAAGCGATTCATGCAGAGTTCCCTGGTAAACTACTTGCTTACAACTGTTCACCATCATTTAACTGGAAAGCAAAATTAAGTGATGAAGAAATTGCTAGTTACCAGGTTGAATTGGGGAAATTGGGTTATAAATTCCAGTTCGTAACGCTTGCAGGTTTCCACTCATTGAATCACAGCATGTTCAACCTTGCTCTTGGTTATAAAGACCGTGGAATGGCTGCATACTCAGAACTTCAACAAGCAGAATTCGCTAGTGAAATTGACGGCTATACTGCAACTCGTCACCAACGTGAAGTTGGAACTGGTTACTTTGATGAAGTAGCACAAGTAGTTTCTGGTGGAACATCATCTACAACAGCACTTGCTGGCTCTACTGAAGCAGAACAATTTGAGACTTCAAAATAATAGATAGACTATAAAAAAATCCGCCTCAAACTCGAGGCGGACTTTTTTATAGGAACGAGAGTTTTCTTAATTAAAGTTAACTCTAAAGTTTTAGGTGGTTTTATTTGAATCCGCTCCGATAATAAATGACCAAATGGCCTTAAAGACATGGGCGCGCTGAAGTGTATTAAATATGACAAGGACCACAGGCCCTGCAATCAGTCCCAGAAAACCGATTAATTTGAAACCGATGAATAAAGCAACGAGAGTAGCAAGTGGATCTAATCCGATACTAGAAGAAAGAACTTTGGGCTCAATTAATTGACGCTGGACAACTACGATAATGTAAAGCACAGACAAACCAATTGCAAGGCTAGTATTCCCTGTAATGAATTCAAAAATAATCCATGGAATAAATATGGTCCCGGTACCCAAATAGGGAATGATATCAACCAATCCGCAAATTAATGCAATTGTAATTGAATAATTCACTCCTAAAATGAGTAAACCAATCAAGATCGTAACCGTTGTCAATGAAACAAGTGTGAATTGTGCCCGGATAAACCCGAATAAAGCTCGTTTTAAATCCCGGAATAAACGCTTGGCACCTGCAAAAATCTTATCAGGTAAAAACTTTCCCGTTATGCGGCCGAAGTGATCCCAATCTTTACTAATGAAGAAAGTGCCCAGTAGGGTAAAGAGGAGTGCTGTTGCAGTAGTTGGAAACCAGCCGATGATTGCGGGAATATTTTTTAAGAACGCTTGAATAAAACTACTAACACCAGTAGTGATGGATTCGCCAATATTTTGGATATTCTTGAGGACGGTGTCTTGCTGCTCGATATCTAAATTATTGAACATAGCGGTTGTTTGATTATATAAAGGGATGATAGTGGTCGCGATGTATGTTTCGATATAATCTACTATAGTTTCAATATGTTGAGGTATGACACCAGCAAGGTAATTGGTACCTGAAATAATTTCAGTAACCAGCAGGGTAATGAGTCCTGCAAATAAAAGAAAAATGAGTAAAAGGGAAACGAAAACAGCCAATCCTCTTGGTAACCGGCCTTTCTTTTCAAAAAAAGTAACCAGAGGGTTCATCAAGAAAGCAATAATCATGGCAATAATGAATGGATATGTATATTTAGATAAATAGAACAAGGCAATTCCACCTAAAATTATGCCTCCGATGACCAGTAAAGAACGAATGAAACGATAAATATAAACAGGATTCAAGACATCCCCTCCTTCTAACATAAACTTTGTATTATAATTGTAACGACGTTGGAAAAGAAAGGAAAGATTCTTTCGTCTTTCTGCTTAATTTTTTTCCGTTTTAGTATCGTTTTATAAATCAATCTCCTATTGAGAAAGAGTGGAGGTTGTTATGTTAAAATAACAAAAAGAAAGAAGGTGAAGGGAGAATGATAAACGGTCCTGTCGTATTTTTAATTTTACTTGCAGTTATCGGTTGGGTTGGAAAAAACACATCACTGATTGCGGCTGCGGGGTTTCTTTTACTCATGAAACTCATCGGCCTTGATACAAAAGTGTTTCCATATTTAGAAGCGAAAGGGATCAACTTAGGCGTCACCATCATTACGATTTCAGTGCTAATCCCCATTGCAAATGGAGCGATTGGTTTCAAGGAACTCGGTGACGCCATAAAGTCACCTTATGCCTGGATTGCACTCGCATCTGGAATAGCTGTCGCACTTATAGCGAAAAATGGAATTACCCTCCTTTCACATGATCCGCATATTACAACGGCTCTTGTTTTTGGGACGATTCTTGCGGTCGCATTATTCAAAGGTGTCGCTGTTGGACCGTTAATTGGGGCAGGAATTGCTTATCTATGCATGCAAATCTTTGATTTTTTCAAATGAGCAAAATGGTAAATGATAGAATGGATTGTAAGAGTGGAAATGAAAAAATTCTATTTAATGTTTCGATTATTCTGCTTTGTAACAAATTTTCAAAAAAACGTTTTGAATCCCATAAAAAAAAGCAAGAGAATATGTAGCTAATTTTTCTAATAAAATAATAATTTTTTCACATTTTAGGTGCTTTTGATTCCCAAAAAAGTGTTTATTGTTTATAATAATCATGTAACTGCTCTGATTTATTGAAAATGGGATTCAGAATATCATTGATATTTTTGAGGAATCTTAAAAAGAGATGTAGTTATTGAGCAAGCGCTCACTAGGAATAGCTACAAGCATTATTTTTAGAATTTCGTATAAAGGATTATCGTACATTTTACTATTGTTGGGGTCATATTCTGTGAACGCTTCCAATACAAGATGTATGTCTTCTGCTAAAAAATAGATGGTTGTATTCAATAGCTAATTTCTTGGAAGCGCTATATTTATACGCAATAAGCAAGGGCATAGGGGAATACTTAGGAAAAGGAGAGATTTAGTATGACAGCAACAAAAGGTCTTGAAGGTGTGGTAGCAACAACTTCATCAGTAAGCTCTATTATCGATGATACGTTAACGTATGTAGGTTATGATATCGATGATTTAGCTGTAAACGCAACATTCGAGGAAGTAATCTATCTTTTATGGCATGGAGCTCTTCCAAACAAAAGCCAATTAGAAGAATTAACTAAACAACTTGCTGAAAATGCTGCAATTCCAGCTGAAGTGGTTAATCATTTCAAAACATACCCAATTGATAAAGTACATCCAATGGGAGCTCTTCGTACAGCAGTATCTCTTCTTGGTCTTTATGATGAAGAAGCAGATGTAATGAGTGAAGACGCTAACTATCGTAAAGCAATCCGCATCCAAGCAAAAATCCCTACATTGGTAACAACTTTCGCTCGTATCCGTCAAGGAAAAGAAGCGGTTGCACCACGTACTGATCTAAGCTTTGCTGCTAACTTCTTATATATGTTAAGCGGTAATGAACCAACAGCAATCGAAGAAGAAGCATTCAACAAAGCATTAGTTCTACATGCTGACCATGAATTAAACGCTTCTACATTCACTGCACGTGTTTGTGTGGCTACATTATCTGATATCTATTCTGGCGTGACTTCTGCTATCGGCGCATTAAAAGGCCCTCTTCACGGCGGAGCTAACGAACAAGTTATGAAAATGCTTACAGAAATTGGTTCTGTAGAAAACGTTGAGCCTTATATCAACGAAAAATTAGCTAATAAAGAAAAAATCATGGGCTTTGGCCACCGTGTATACCGTAAAGGTGATCCACGTGCTAAACACCTTAAAGAAATGTCTCAAAAATTGACTGAACTTACTGGTCAACCACAATACTACGATATGTCTATCAAAATTCATGAAATTGTAACTGGTCAAAAAAATCTTCCACCAAACGTTGATTTCTACTCTGCTTCTGTATACCACAGTTTAGGTATCGAGCATGACCTATTTACACCAATCTTTGCTGTAAGCCGTGCTTCAGGATGGATTGCTCATATCCTAGAGCAATATTCAAACAACCGTCTGATCCGTCCACGTGCAGAGTATGTTGGACCAGGTATGCAAAAATACGTACCGATTGAAAACCGATAATTTTTGAATAGATAAAAGTTTTTTCGAAATTTTATTTTTTATTTCATCGATTTTGTAGTAAATTAATAGATGTGAGTAAAAAAGGTTAGTGGTTCTGCTTAAATTTAAGCGGCCAGCTAACCTTTGAATTTGAATCGGAGGTAAAGAGACATGACACAAAGCCAAAAAATCACAGTTACTAACGGTGCTCTTAACGTACCAAACAACCCAATCGTTCCTTACATTGAGGGAGACGGAATCGGTCCTGATATCTGGGCAGCAGCTTCACGCGTTTTAGACGCAGCTGTTGAAAAAGCATACAATGGCGAAAAGAAAATCGAATGGAAAGAAGTTTTAGCTGGACAAAAAGCATTTGACCAAACAGGCGAATGGCTTCCACAAGAAACTCTTGATGTCATTAATGAATATCTAATCGCTATTAAAGGACCTCTTACAACACCAATCGGTGGCGGAATCCGCTCATTGAACGTTGCATTGCGTCAAGTATTAGACTTATTCGTATGTCTACGTCCAGTACGTTACTTTGACGGTGTACCTTCACCAGTTAAACGTCCTGAAGACACTGACATGGTTATCTTCCGTGAAAACACTGAAGACATCTATGCTGGTATCGAATATGCAAAAGGTTCTGACGAAGCGAAAAAATTAATCGATTTCCTACAAAATGAATTCGGTGTTAAAAATATTCGTTTCCCTGAAACTTCTGGTATTGGTATTAAACCAATTTCTGAAGAAGGAACAAAACGTCTTGTTCGTTCTGCACTTAACTATGCGATCAAAGAAGGCCGTAAATCATTAACTCTTGTTCATAAAGGTAACATCATGAAATTTACAGAAGGCGCATTCAAAACTTGGGGTTATGAAGTTGCAGAACAAGAATTCGCTGAGAAAGTGTTCACTTGGAACCAATATGATCAAATTAAAGAAGCTGAAGGCACTGAAGCTGCTAACAAAGCACAATCTGCTGCTGAAGCTGAAGGCAAAATCATCGTTAAAGATTCTATTGCTGATATCTTCTTACAACAAATCCTAACTCGTCCTAAAGAGTTTGATGTTGTTGCAACAATGAACTTAAACGGAGATTACATTTCTGATGCACTTGCTGCACAAGTTGGCGGAATTGGTATTGCTCCAGGAGCAAACATCAACTACGAAACTGGACATGCTATCTTCGAAGCAACTCATGGAACAGCTCCTAAATACGCTGGTCTTGATAAAGTTAACCCATCTTCAGTTCTTCTTTCAGGCGTTCTTTTACTTGAACACCTTGGTTGGAACGAAGCTGCAGACAGCATCACAAAATCAGTAGAACAAACAATTGCTTCTAAAGTTGTAACATATGACTTTGCCCGCCTAATGGAAGGTGCAACAGAAGTTAAATGTTCTGAGTTCGCTGACGAACTTATCAAAAACCTTAAATAATTAATTACTTATGATGCTTTCTGGAAAAGAGCCGATATGGTCTTCTTTTTCAGGGAGCTTTATGTGCATAAAGACGTTAAAAGTATTCCGAAAGTATTTATATATTTTAAGGAGGAAATAACATGTCTAAACGTAAAAAAATCACAGTAGTTGGTGCTGGTTTCACTGGAGCAACAGCAGCATTCCTAGCAGCTCAAAAAGAACTTGGTGATATCGTTTTAGTTGATATTCCACAAGCTGAAAACCCAACAAAAGGTAAAGCACTTGATATGGCCGAGGCAGCTCCAGTTCAAGGTTTTGACGCTAACATCATCGGTACTTCTAACTATGAAGATACAGCTGATTCTGACGTAGTCATCATCACTGCTGGTATCGCTCGTAAACCTGGTATGAGCCGTGACGATTTAGTTCAAACTAACCAAAAGGTTATGAAATCTGTAACTAAAGAAGTAGTCAAATATTCTCCAAATACAACCATCATCGTTTTAACAAACCCAGTAGACGCAATGACATACACTGTTTATAAAGAATCAGGTTTCCCTAAAGAACGCGTAATTGGACAATCTGGTGTACTTGATACAGCTCGTTTCCGTACTTTCGTAGCTCAAGAATTAAACCTGTCTGTTAAAGATGTAACTGGTTTCGTTCTTGGTGGACACGGTGACGATATGGTTCCTCTAGTGCGTTACTCTTACGCTGGCGGAATTCCTTTGGAAACATTGATTCCTCAAGATCGTTTAGAAGCAATCGTTGCTCGTACACGTACTGGTGGCGGAGAAATCGTTAACCTTCTTGGAAACGGAAGTGCATATTATGCACCGGCTGCAGCTCTAGTAGAAATGGCTGAAGCTATCCTTAAAGACCAACGTCGCGTTCTACCTTCTATCGCTTACCTTGAAGGCGAATACGGATTCAAAGGAATCTACCTTGGCGTGCCAACTGTACTAGGTGCAAATGGTATCGAACAAATTATCGAACTTGAATTAACTGAAGACGAAAAAGCATCACTTTCTAAATCAGTTGAATCAGTTAAAGCAGTAATGCAAGTTTTACAATAAGAGACATTGAAAGCATCTTAATATGACTGCCCGGAAGAATGGAAGGGAAGGCTAAGCTAAGGCCTTATCCTCCCATCCAACCGGGTAGTTTTTTTCTGGCCGTTTCTAACCGGGACTTAATTAATCCATGTTTAATAACCATAAAGAAGACGATGATCCCTGCTGATGGTAGGATTACTTTTCAATGATGTTTTTTTTATGTGTAAATTTCATATAATATTCTTTATAATAGAGTTGGATGAGTAGACTGAAAAAAGTCTCAGGGGTAATACATAATTCAGGAGGATCTAATGTCAAAGAAAATTCTCGTAGTGGATGATGAACAATCAATAGTTACCTTACTTCAGTATAATTTAGAACAGGCAGGCTATTCAGTAGTTACAGCTTTAGATGGGGAAGAAGGTCTGCAGGCTGCTGTGGATATACGACCGGATTTAGTCGTATTGGATCTGATGTTGCCTAAAATGGATGGGCTTGAAGTGTGTAAACAGCTTCGTCAGCAAAAAATCAATATACCCATTTTGATGTTGACAGCTAAGGACGATGAATTTGACAAAGTGCTTGGTCTTGAACTAGGGGCGGATGATTACTTAACCAAACCTTTTAGTCCTCGTGAGGTGGTTGCCCGAATTAAGGCAATACTAAGAAGATCCCAGCTTCAATCGACTGGCAATGAAACAAATCTTGATCAGGAAGATGGATTCCTAAAATTAGGCGGCTTAAAAGTCTATCCTGAACGTTACGAAGCATTCTTTGATGAACAACAATTAGAATTAACTCCAAAGGAATTTGAATTACTTTTATACCTTGCAAAGAATAAAGGAAGAGTTTTAACGAGAGATCAGCTCTTAAGTGCGGTTTGGAATTATGATTTTGCGGGAGATTCGCGAATCGTTGATGTCCATATTAGCCACCTTCGTGAAAAAATAGAGCAAGATACAAGAAAACCTCTTTATATCAAAACGATCAGGGGCTTGGGTTATAAGCTTGAGGAGCCAAAAAAGAATGACCACCTATCGTAAAAAGCTTCTTTATACTCTCATCATGTTGGTGATGGTCGTCATGATGGCCGTGGGCTTTTTATTGGGACATTTGTTCAAAAGTTATTATATTAAAACATTTAATGAGCGTATACAGAACGAAACATTTTTCATTTCTACATATATTCAGGAGCATGGGGGGATTACATCCTTTTTGGAAGAAGGGAAAACGGCAAAATTAACACCCTTGTTAGATTCCAACTTAACCATCCTCTCAGCGAGTGGAGAGATTTTATACGATTCAACATCGTCAAATGAGCTACATAAAAACCATGCCAATATCCTTCGAAAGATCATCTTGGAAAAAGGTCTTAAGCAAGAAGAAGGATATGAAGTTATCGAGGGAGAATCGGATCTCCATTATTATTGGAAAACGATTGAAAAGGATGGAGAAATTGAAGGATTTGTCGTTCATAGCAACGAAATAGAGGCCATCCACCAAGTTAATAAGCAAATGTGGCAAATATTGATCATTTGTTTAGGGGTAGCCTTGATCATTATCCTCATGCTTGCGAGTAAAATCACTTCTTATTATACCCGGCCGATTGAGGAAGCAACGATGGCAGCCATTGAATTGGCAAAGGGGAACTATAGAACTCGGACATTCGAGCAGCATTCTGATGAAACAGGGATGCTCACGACTTCGCTAAACATATTAGCGAGGAATTTACAGGAAACAGAAACGGCTAGGGAAATGAATCAGGATCGTTTGGAAACACTGGTTGAAAATATCGGTAGCGGTGTCCTATTAATCGACAGTAAGGGCTATACGACCTTAATTAACCGGGAATTCAAAAAAAGCTTCGGAGTAAACTCGGCTACGTTTTTGTTTCAAGTATTTTACTCGGTCATTAAAGATAAAGAAGTCATTTCTATAATAGAGGAAATTTTCCGGACGGAAAAGACAATAAAACGCCAAGTGAAAATACCACTTGCCATTGAACGTAAGCATTTTGAGATATACGGGGCTCCGATTATCGGTACTCATGACGAATGGAAGGGGATTCTCCTCATTTTCCATGATATTACCGAATTGAAAAGGCTCGAGCAAATGCGGAAGGATTTTGTGGCCAATGTATCCCATGAACTAAGAACACCGATTACTTCTATCAAAGGCTTTTCAGAAACGTTGCTCGATGGGGCTTTAAAAGACGAAAAAACATTGAAGCACTTTTTATCCATTATCTTGAAAGAAAGTGATCGGCTGCAAGAACTCATTCAGGAACTTCTTAATTTATCAAAAATGGAGCAACAGGAATTTGTTTTAAAAACAGGCGACGTGGATATTACAAATGTCCTTGGTGATATACAAGAGATGCTTATTGGTAAATTGAAGGAAAAAGAAGTTTCTCTTGAGATAAAATCTTCTTCGAAACCTGTTTTTATTGAAGGGGAATCAGACAGGATCAAACAGGTTTTCATTAATTTGATTACTAACGCGTTGACATATACACCAAATGGAGGGTGGGTCACCGTGAACGTCACTGAAAATGAACAAACGGTGGATATTGTAGTCCAAGATAGCGGTATCGGTATTGAAGAAAAAGAACTTCCAAGAATCTTTGAACGGTTTTATCGCATTGATAAGGCAAGGAGTCGTGATTCAGGAGGAACAGGCATCGGACTCGCTATCGTCAAGCATATTATAGAAGTCCATAAAGGTAAAATCAAAGTAGAAAGTACGCCGGGATCGGGTACGACTTTTACGGTAACGTTAAATAAAAGCTTAAAAGGAAAAGTGTAGGAAGTGTGTGAATTTACATGTCCTTTACAATTTCTTTAAACTGACTTCATAATGGGGGGTTAAAATGGTTGTACAACCCCTCATCCAAGGAGTTAGGCGAAGACAGAGACACTAAGTCTCTGTCTTTTCTTTTGTCTATTTTCCTCTTTACCTACCTTCTATACTATTTTCATTAGGAAAATATTTGATTTTTATGAAACTTTAGACCCTTCCTTGCGTAAATAAGATATAACGGCAAATAAGGGGTGATACATATCGTCAGTTTAAAAAGGATATATACAATCACAGGACTAGTATTTCTTATTTTAATTTTTGGTGTAGTTGCGATATCGACCTGGTACACGGTAGATGAATCCGATCAGGCTGTCATTATGACGTTTGGTAAGGTAGAGCAGACGATTACAGAACCAGGCCTTCACTTTAAGCTGCCTTGGCCGATTCAGTCGGTTGAAAAACTATCGAAAGAAACATTCAGTCTTAAATTTGGATACAAGGAGGAGAATGGAGAGGTAACAGATTATCCGAGAGAGACCAAGATGATTACGGGGRATGAAAATATTGTTCTTGCTGACCTAGTGGTTCAATGGAAAATCACAGACCCTCCAAAATACCTGTACAATGCAGATGATCCAGAGAAAATTTTATATGACACGACTTCCGCTGCTTTAAGAAGTATTATCGGAAGCACGAAAATTGATGATGCACTTACTTCCGGTAAAGCACAAATTGAAGCAGATGTCCGGGAACTGCTATCACAGTTAATGGAGAAATATGATGTAGGCATATCAATATCTGCGGTTAAGCTCCAGGATGTGGAGTTACCGAATGAAGAAGTGCGGAAAGCCTTTACGAATGTCACAGATGCTAGAGAAACGGCGAATACGAAAATCAATGAAGCGGATAAATATGAAAACAAACGTATTAATGAAGCTGAAGGGGAAAAAGACGCCATTATCTCACAAGCAAATGGTGATAAAGCCGCTCGTACGGAGGCTGCTCGTGGGGATGTAGCGGTCTTTGAAAAATTATATAGTGAATATAAAGGCAATAAGGGTATTACAAAAGACCGTCTTATTATTGAAACGCTTGAGGAAGTATTGCCGAATGCAGAGATTTATATCATGAATGATGATGGAAATACAATGAAGTACTTACCACTTCGCTCACTAGAAAAAGAGGAAACGAAAAAAACGCCTATTCCTGAAGAAGAAACGAAGAAGGAGTCTGTACCTGAAGAAAAAGCGACAGGGGAAGGAGGCACCAAACAATGAGCGGAAAAGTAATTGATTTTAATGAAATGAGGAAAGGTAATTTTCACTGGGGAGGCTATGTTAAAATAGGGATTTTCTTCATTATATTTATCGTGTTGCTGCTGATTATCTTCACCAATGTGTATATCGTCAAGGAGGGTGAATATAAAGTCGTCCGCCAATTCGGTGAGGTGGTTAGAATCGATAAAACCCCAGGATTAAAGGCGAAGGTACCATTCATTCAAAGTGTGGTTACCCTGCCAAAATATCAAATGAGTTCTGATGTGTCAGAGGCGGAAATCAATACAAAAGATAAAAAGCGGATGCTCATCGATAACTATGCGGTCTGGAGGATAGAGGACCCAAAAAAATTGATCACCAATGCAAGGACACTTGAGAATGCGGAAACGAGAATGGAAGAGTTCATCTATTCGGCAGTACGTTCAGAGTTGGGTCAGTTGAATTATGATGAAATTATTAATGATGAGAAGTCATCGAGGGGAAGCTTGAACGACCGTATTACGGAGAAAGTTAACGAACTGCTACAAAAGGACAGTTACGGGATCAGTCTAACTGATGTCCGGATAAAACGGACGGATCTGCCTGCGGAAAATGAAGAATCCGTCTTTAAAAGGATGATTTCCGAGCGCGAATCGAAAGCGCAAGAGTACCTATCCAAAGGAGATGCGAAGAAAAACCGAATTATTGCGGATACTGATCGAAAGGTAAAAGAATTGCTTTCGACTGCAGAGGCAGATGCAGAAGTAATTCGGGCTGAGGGAGAAGGGGAAGCAGCGAAAATTTATAATAAGTCGTTTTCCAAAGATCCTGATTTCTATAAACTATACCGGACGCTTGAATCTTATAAAAAAACGATTGGTGATCAAACGGTCATCGTTCTGCCATCAGATTCACCGTACGCTAGCTTGTTAATGGGAAATACAAAATAGCATAGTCGCCGTCATTTTTCTTTCCACTTCTACTCATGGTAGAATAGAGAAAGAAAATGAACGGCTTTTTGCGTTTATAAATAGAAGCTGAACTACATAACCCTGTGTGACTGGAGGAAGACGAATTTGGATAAAAAGTTAGTACTCATAGATGGAAATAGTATTGCTTACCGCGCATTTTTTGCGCTTCCGCTCTTGAATAATGATAAGGGTGTACATACGAATTCGGTGTACGGATTTACCATGATGCTTAACCGCATTCTTGAAGAAGAAAAGCCAACGCATATTCTTGTGGCCTTTGATGCCGGTAAAACGACATTCAGACATGAGACATTTAAAGAATACAAGGGTGGACGCCAGAAAACGCCGCCTGAATTATCCGAGCAATTCCCCTTTATCCGCGAGTTGCTCGACTGTTTCCAAATAAAAAGGTATGAATTGGAAAATTACGAAGCCGATGATATTATCGGTACGCTGTCTCTACAGGCGGAAAGAGATGGTTTTGAGGTAAAAGTCATTTCCGGTGATAAAGATTTAACCCAATTGTCTTCCCCGAGTACGACGGTTTCAATCACGAAAAAGGGAATCACTGAAATTGAGGAATATACACCAAAGCATATACATGAAAAATACGGCCTTTCACCCCTGCAAATCATTGATTTAAAAGGGTTGATGGGTGATGCTTCCGATAATATTCCTGGCATACCGGGAGTTGGTGAAAAAACGGCACTTAAATTATTACACCAGTTTGAAACGGTTGAGAACCTGCTGCGTTCGATTGATGAGGTAAGCGGTCAAAAATTGAAGGAAAAAATTGAAGAACATAAAGACCTTGCTTTGTTAAGCAAAGAGCTTGCGACAATTACAAGGGAAGCGCCAATTCAAGTTATGGTCAATGAGACCGAGTACAACGGAATGGACCAGGAAAGGGTTATTTCATTTTATAAAGAGCTTGGTTTTTCCACGCTGCTCGATAAATTGGATGTTTCAGAAAGTGTACCGATTGAACAAGAAAAAATTGAGGTTCACACTTCGGAAATGACTGCAGAGTTGTTTGTTGATGGAAGTGCTTTATATGTTGAAATCTTAGAAGATAATTATCATCATGCAGACATTCTTGGAATAGCCGTCAGCAATGAAAATGGCCATTTTTACTTCCATGGTGAGACGGCACTGACTTCAGATATATTTAAATCTTGGGCAGAAGATGAAACAAAAAAGAAAACGGTTTTTGACGCAAAGCGCACGGTTGTAGCACTGCGCCATCGAGGAGTCGAAATAAAAGGCATTGATTTTGATGTGTTTTTAGCATCATATATCCTAGATCCTGCAGAGTCAGTGGATGAAGTGGCCGAAATCACAAAAACTCAAGGAACCATACGTCTTGAAACCGATGATATTTTTTATGGAAAAGGTGCAAAACGCAAGGTACCCGAAGAATCTGAATTGAGAGATCATATCGCCAGAAAAGCGAAGGCTATCTTTTCTTTAAAAGAACCTATGGTTGAAAAGCTGCAGGAGTTTGAGCAATACCATCTGTTAACGGAACTTGAGCTGCCTTTGTCCATTATCTTGGCTAATATGGAGTGGCAGGGTGTTAAGGTAGATATTGGACGACTAAAAAAAATGGGGCAGGAATTAGCCGTTCGATTAAAAACCATCGAAGGGCGAGTTTTTGATCTGGCTGGAGAGGCTTTCAATATCAATTCACCGAAACAACTTGGTGTAATTCTTTTTGAAAAGTTAGAGCTTCCAGTATTGAAGAAAACTAAAACAGGCTATTCTACGTCAGCTGATGTGCTGGAAAAATTGGAGAGCCAGCATAATATTGTGAAACAAATTTTACTTTACCGTCAGCTTGGTAAGTTGCAATCCACCTATATTGAAGGCTTGCTCAAAGTAGTCAATCGGAAAACAGATAAGGTACACACTCGTTTCAACCAAGCATTGACTCAGACCGGCCGATTAAGCTCGACAGATCCTAACCTTCAAAACATCCCAATCAGGCTAGAGGAAGGCCGGAAAATCAGGCAGGCGTTTATCCCTTCTGAAAAGGATTGGATTATTTTTGCTGCTGACTATTCTCAGATTGAGTTACGAGTACTTGCGCATATCGCCAATGATAGCGGCCTAGTTGAAGCGTTTCAGGCAGGGATGGATATCCATACAAAAACAGCGATGGATGTTTTCCATGTATCAGCAGAGGAAGTCACTTCGAACATGAGACGCCAAGCGAAAGCGGTTAACTTTGGGATTGTCTATGGTATAAGTGACTACGGACTTTCACAAAGCCTTGGCATTACTAGAAAAGAAGCGGGAGAGTTCATTGAGAAGTATTTAAGAAGCTTTCCTGGTGTACAGGAATATATGGAAGAAAGCATACATGAAGCTCGTCAAAAAGGATATAGTACGACTTTGCTGCAAAGAAGGCGTTATATTCCTGAGATTACAAGCCGTAATTTCAACATTAGAAGTTTTGCCGAACGGACAGCCATGAACACGCCAATTCAAGGCAGTGCAGCAGATATCATCAAGCTTGCCATGATTAATATGAATAAGCGTCTGAAAAAAGAGGGGCTAAAAACGAGAATGCTTCTACAGGTGCATGATGAATTAATTTTTGAAACACCTCCGGAAGAACTCGAAATCCTTAAGAAAATCGTGCCAGAGGAAATGGAGAATGCTATTGAATTAAATGTGCCTCTCAAAGTGGATTATGCTTACGGGCCAACATGGTTTGATGCCAAATAATAAAAGATAGGTGATTAGTTATGCCAGAACTTCCTGAAGTAGAAACAGTTAGAAGAACGTTAGAGCAGCTCGTACTTGGAAAAGAAATCAAGGAAGTGTCCGTCTTCTGGCCTAAGATTATTAAAGCACCTGAACCTGTCGAACAGTTTCAGGATGCTTTAAGAGGGCAGACAATTCAGCGAATAGGYCGTCGAGGCAAGTTCCTCATTTTCACACTGGATGATTATGCATTGGTTTCGCATTTAAGGATGGAAGGGAAATACGGAGTGCATCCAAAAGAAGAGCCGTATGATAAGCACACTCATGTTATTTTTACTTTTACGGATGACAGTGAACTTCGGTACCGGGATGTCCGGAAATTCGGGACGATGCATTTATTTACAAAAGGGGAAGAACTTGAGCAGATGCCACTATTGCATTTAGGTCCTGAACCGCTATCAGAAGAGTTTACAGTCGAGGGGCTTCGTGCGAAGCTGGCAAGAACCAGTAGGAAGATTAAGCCAGTTCTTCTAGATCAAACTGTTGTCGTTGGAATTGGAAATATATATGTGGACGAGTCTTTATTCCGTTCCGGGATTCATCCAGAGAGAATAGCTTCTTCACTTACGTTAGAGGAAATTAAAAAGCTGCATTCCGAAATCATAGCAACGTTAGGTGAAGCGGTGGAAAAAGGGGGAAGTACGATTCGTTCGTACATTAACTCTCAAGGGCAAATCGGCATGTTTCAGTTAGAACTTAATGTTTACGGACGTAAAGGAGAGAACTGCAAAACGTGCGGTACACCACTTGAAAAGCTGGTTGTAGCCGGACGCGGCACACATATATGCCCGTTGTGTCAGCGACTTAAGTAGTCAATGTTTTTTCAAACACATCGGATGGGCTCCTTCCATATACTAGGGTAGCAACGAGAAGGGAAGGAGTAATAATTCCGATGTGGCTACAAATTATTTTTCTTGCTTTTGCAGTAAGTATTGACGGTTTTGGCGTAGGTTTGACATTTGGTATGCGAAAGATGAAAATCCCCTTAAAGTCAATAGCGGTCATCTCATTTTGTTCGGCACTGAGTTTAGGCATTGCGATGGTCATCGGGCAGTTCATCAGTCAGCTTATTTCTGTCGGAGCGGCTGAAAAAACTGGGGGCATCATTCTCATTTTTCTTGGTGCCTGGATGGTATACCAGTATTTTAAGCCTGAGAAGGAATTGAACGACGAGAGATATCATGAAAAAATCATCTTTAACTTTGAAATTAAATCACTTGGAGTAGTCATAAATATTTTACAAAAACCATTGAATGCCGATTTTGACAAATCAGGAACAATTACTGGTATTGAAGCACTTGTTCTCGGGTTTGCACTTTCGCTTGATGCGTTCGGAGCTGGAGTTGGAGCAGCTATGATCGGGATTTCTCCGATTATTCTCGCAATATGCATCGCTGTAATGAGTTCAATCTTCATTTGGAGCGGACTTCAAAGCGGGAAATTGCTTTCAAATAATAAAATTGTGCAGCAGTTAACCTTTCTTCCGGGCGTGCTATTGATTTTAATTGGTGTATTCAAGTTATAATAATTGATTTAAAAGGGGGAGCTTATGGGACAAATCATTGGAATCACCGGGGGGATTGCAAGCGGGAAAAGCAGCGTCAGCCTCTATATACAGGAACTCGGTTTCACGATTGTAGATGCAGATGTGGCTTCCCGCGCAGTCGTAGAGCCAGGTGAAGAAGCCTACCATCAAGTAGTAAAAGCTTTTGGTGAAGATATTTTATTGGTGGATGGCAATATTGATCGGGTGAAATTAGGGTCTATTATATTCCATGATCAAGAAAAGAGATTGCTTTTAAATAGTATCGTGCACCCTGCTGTTAGGAATTGGATGCGTCTAAAAACGGAAAAGGCACTCGCTGCAGGGGAAGAAACGGTATTTATGGATATTCCGCTCCTATTCGAAAGTAAGTTAACATTCATGGTTGAAAAGACTCTATTGGTATATGTAGATGAGCGCGTTCAATTGGAACGCTTAATGAACCGGAATGGATTATCAGAGACAGATGCACTTGCAAGAATTCATTCACAGATGCCGTTAGCTGATAAAAAAGTTTTAGCGGATGCGGTCATTGATAATAATGGGAATCTTGAGGAAACAAAGAAGCAGGTTAAAACCGTACTTTGCAATTGGAATGTCTTATAAATGAGAAAAAAGGGAGAAGCCTTATGGTTTCTTCCTTTTATTTTGAAAAAATAACAACAATCCGCATTTTTATTAGCACAATTGCACTTAATTATGTTATACTAATTACATATGAGAGGTAATAAGTATAACATTAATATTTTCAGGAGGGTCCGAACAATGAATTCAAGAATAGCGATTAACGGATTTGGGAGAATTGGAAGAATGGTTTTCCGAAAGGCCATATTAGATGAGAGTTTGGACATTGTTGCCATTAATGCAAGCTATCCTGCTGAAACTTTAGCCCACTTACTAAAATATGATACGATCCATGGTAAATTCGACGGTATAATTGTAGCGGAAGATGATTCACTTGTAGTGAATGGCCGCCGTGTACAACTAATAAATAACCGCGATCCAAAGCAATTGCCTTGGAAAGAGATGAACATAGATATTGTAATCGAAGCTACGGGCAAATTCAATGATCGTTCTAAGGCGGCTCTTCATTTAGATGCAGGGGCAAAAAGAGTTATTTTATCCGCTCCGGGTAAAAATGAAGACGTTACCATTGTAATGGGCGTCAATCAGGAAGCGCTAGAAATTGACAAGCATTTTGTTATATCCAATGCATCTTGTACAACTAACTGCCTTGGACCAGTTGCGAAAGTGCTCGATGAAAAATTCGGCATTGACAACGGTTTAATGACAACGATTCATTCTTATACAAATGACCAAAATAATATCGATAACCCGCACAAAGACTTAAGACGTGCTCGTGCAGCTGCAGAAAGTATCATTCCTACTACAACAGGAGCGGCTAAAGCCATTTCTCTTGTTTTGCCTCAATTAAAAGGCAAACTTCACGGTATGGCAATACGTGTACCAACACCTAACGTTTCTTTAGTCGATCTTGTTGTGGACTTAAATCATGATGTAACGATTGATGAAGTGAACCAAGCATTCATTGACGCATCAGAAAATGAACTTAAAGGCATTATGGAATTCACGACAGAACCTCTTGTTTCGAGTGACTTCAAAACTAATCCGCACTCTGCAATCATCGATGGTCTATCAACGATGATGATTGGGAATAGAAAAGTGAAAGTTCTTGCTTGGTATGATAACGAGTGGGGTTACTCAAACCGTGTAGTGGATCTTGTGAATTTAGTAGCTTCCGAGTTGAAAAAAACAGAAGTTCAATTATCTGCTAATTAGTTGAATAAACCCGAGTCTGCTGAGTCTTTTAGCGGGCTCGGGTTTATTTTTAGCGAATTTTTAATTCTATTTTTAGCGGTTAATGTGAATTTTTTTTTGCGAAGTGATAAACTGCTATGAAATGATTCAAAGGGCAAGGACTCCATTAAGAAAGCCCTTACATTTTTTTCGTATAAACATTATCTTGCCGAAAATTCAAAATGGCAGTTGCAAAAAAAATTCAAACAATATATACTATGAATCGTGAACTTCTTCAAAAGAGAGTTTGCATGATGGCTACTTAAAGGGTTAGGACCTCTTTGGACTAACTTTCCCCCGTGGTAGTTGTTAGAAGTTATGTAATTTTTAATCATGGTAAGGGGGAAGCTTAAAATGGAAACAGCTTACACTATGGAAACAATGGGTAGACATGTCATTTCTGAACTTTGGGGTTGTGACTTTGAAAAACTGAACAATATTGATTTGATTGAAAAGATTTTTGTTGATGCTGCCTTGAAGTCAGGCGCAGAGGTTCGCGAAGTAGCATTCCACAAGTTTGCTCCACAAGGAGTAAGTGGGGTTGTCATCATTTCTGAATCACATTTAACGATTCACAGTTTTCCAGAACACGGCTATGCAAGCATTGATGTCTATACATGTGGTAATTTGGATCCGAATATTGCGGCAAACTATATTGCTGAAGCTTTGAATGCGCAAACACGTGAAAACATTGAACTTCCACGTGGATTAGGTCCGGTACAAATGAAAAAAGCCAATATAAGTGCCCTATAAAAAACGTATACACAGAGATGCCATGGGTGCATCTCTTTTTTAATGCAATAAATTAGCAAGCCGGCTTTAAACTAAAGATTGTGACTAGTAAAAAGCATAACGACTCTTGATAACGCTCCTTAAAAAAAGTGCCTACTGTTGGAAGTTACACTTTTTACTTGTACTGGCTGTTCCTTTTAATATAAGATTGAGATAGAAGAGTAAATCCTTGGGGAACATTTAGATAGGGGAGTCCTACATAAAATACGGAGCTGATAATGATGAAATGCCCATCATGTCAATATAATGGAACAAGAGTGCTCGATTCCAGGCCAGTCGATGAAAGTAAATCGATTCGACGACGCCGTGAATGTGAGGCATGTGGTTTTCGATTCACGACATTTGAAAAGGTAGAGGAAACGCCGCTGATTGTAGTGAAAAAAGGCGGGACACGGGAAGAGTTCAGTCGTGATAAAATCCTACGTGGCTTAATCAGGGCCTGCGAAAAACGTCCAGTTCCACTAAAGGAATTGGAGCAAATTACCAGTTATGTAGAAAAGGAATTGCGCAACCAGGGCATCGCAGAAGTGAAAAGTGACAATGTCGGCGAAATGGTGATGGACAAACTGGCAGAAGTCGATGAGGTTGCCTATGTTAGATTCGCTTCCGTATATCGACAATTTAAAGATATTAATGTCTTTATTGATGAATTGAAAGATTTAATAAATAAAGAAAGAAAGTAGAGCTGAAGATTTACTTTGGCTCTTTTTTCACTACATCTTTTGAAAGGTTTGAATGGAGATGTCAATGCATTGGCAAGAATTGCTCCCAGCGGATTCATACTTGGTTTCATCTGCGGGGCTGCTTCATGATTATGATCGGAAAATACTAACCCGACTATATCAACCTCTTATTGGACCGATCTGTATTAGCC
>NZ_JBFUIB010000028.1:0-31410 GCF_056402095.1 Peribacillus sp. P4_C12 | reverse complement strand
TTATATTATATGTCTTGTTAAAAAGACTTAATAGGATCGTTATTAAGAATACTAATTTTTATAGATAAAATTAAATTTACTGCAAACAGTGAGAAGAAAAGGTGGACATGTTTAAAAATGAGAACTTCACCATTATTAGAAAAACTCCTTGTTCAAACGTTGGCAATGTCCATGCTCTGAGTCATACGATTCTTTGGAGACAGACAAAAGGCCGATAAAACCAAAACACACATCCCATTAGAAAAAATAGGATGTGTTGATAATTTTATTCGTCTGCTTCTTCCCCAGAACGATTTGTTTGTGTTGGAAGAGTGTCCCAAAAGCTTTCATCAACAGTTTCAATTGAATTATCGGCAAGAGCTCTAACAGCAGCATCCAAAGTGGTAACTGTTTGCTTTATTAGATACCCGTTGCTTTTTTGTCCAAGTGCAACTGACTCGATATTGTGGTCAGACATACCTCGCATTTCAAAGAGAAGCGTTGCAATATCATAACGAACAGCTGCACCGTTTCGACCTATATTTTCTCCTGATCCTCCATTATATTTACCAATATGCCCCCAACCAGTAGGTTCAATTGCGTTATATACAACAGCACCTAGTTTTTTAGAAGCTTCTAACACTTCAGGTTTTACGTTAGCATTTGTTGGATATAGCATCGAACCTGAAACAAGTTCACCTTCTGTTTCGCTTAGCGTCCCTTGATGATGTAAATCAATCATGTAATCAATATCGTATTTTGCAAAAACATTTTCATGTAATGCCTTTACTTCCACTTGCATTTCACTAGTTTTTTTATCATGCTCACGGTTTAAGTCGACACCGTTTGCGTTTGCACGAGTTAGATGTCGATCACCCTTTGCTAAATAGTCATCAAGGGAGAAATTAACATCACCCATAGCCCCATCTGCATTTAACATAGGAATGATTAGAATATTTACATTTTCTAGCAAACCTTTAGTCTTATTCGTGCCTAGATGTTTAATAAATTCGAGTGTACCTTCAGTTGTCAGCTGTTCGTTTCCATGCTGTTGGGTTAAAAATAGGATAGTAGGGTTTTTAGGATTGGATATGTACTTTGCTAGGTAAATATCTCGTCCTTTTACCGTTTCCCCGATTACTTCAAGTTTCAATGCTTCTTGTTTAGCATCCTGGGTTTTAAGGTAACTTACCAAGCTGTCATAAGTATGTAGAATTGAAGTTGTTACTTGACCATTTCCAGCACTGGGACCATTTCCAACCGCACCGACTGGTAGCGCAACAGCTGTTACTGCGCTTAAAGTTAATAAACTAGATAATGAAACTGATAGAACTTTCTTCTTTACATTCATCAAAATACCTCCCATTAATGTTTGGTAGTTACCAAAAATACTATATATTAACATTCTAGTATTTATAACGCTTGGTGTTAATGGTGAAAAATAACTATGTTTACGGAAATTTTTCATTAATCTGATCATTACTCTAGTGGGCAACTTTTGATACTAGTCTATGTAAACTTCAGAGTTTCATAGGTTTGCCCCGGTTTTAATGTATATCGTTTCCATATGTTGTAGCTTATGCATTTTGAACTAATACCTGATTTTTATACCCATTCTTGGCCACTTAGGCGATGTAATTCTCGTATCAATAGGGATAATGATTGCATTAAAGATGATACAAAAGAGTGTATTAAGCGACTGTGTAGCTAGGGCAGAACAAAATGAATAAAAACGATAAGCTCTAAAGTTGGAAAGTAATCTCAATAGAAGTATTGATTTTGGGCTTAATAATCATAGGGATATTAATATTATGTATCGCTTACTCAACTAACGAGCGCGTTAGTTGAGATCCAAGGCTGCCTGCCATTTGATGACTTATTGAACTAACAGAGCAAGATTTGTTGGAGATTGCTGTTTGATCTTTATTCAACAAATGGGCCATATTTTTGAATAAGAGAAGAAATTATTAGACGGTGAATCGAAATTCTAAGTTATTCAAAAATGGAACAATTTAGTTGAACTAGGGCATTCACTAATGTACGTTTATTTAAGGATAGTAATCATTATGAAACTTGTGCTATTCAATCAATGTGTATTTCAGGAAAAAGTGTTACCTTCTAATAAGTAAAAAGGAGAAAATTATTATGATTAAAGCTGTTATTTTCGACTTTGATGGTTTAATTTTAGACACGGAGACGGCTTGGTATGAGGCTTATAAAGAAACTATGGGTTTTTATAAATCTGATTTGCCTCTCGAACATTTTGTTAAATGTATCGGAACAGATAATACTGAACTTTATAAGTTTTTCCAAGAAAAACTGGGGGGAAGTTGTAATATTGAAGAAATTGAAGCCAGAGCAAAAAGCTTACATAAAGTAAAGATGAAAACATCCCAGGCACGTGAAGGTGTAAAGGATTATTTAGAAGAAGCAGAAAATTTCGGATATAAAATTGCCCTTGCTTCAAGTTCCACAAAAGAGTGGGTCACTCATTACTTGGGTGAACTCGGACTGTTAAACTATTTTGAAGTTATTATCACAGGGGAAGATGTTGATAACGTAAAACCAGCGCCTGATTTGTATTTAAAGGCAATCGAAGTTTTAAACATTCATTCCACAGAAGCCGTAGCATTTGAAGATTCGTTAAATGGACTTCAATCGGCTCTAAATGCTGGATTAAAGTGTGTAATCGTACCAAATCCCGTTACAGAAGCTTTAGCTTTTGAAAATCATTCTTTACGTCTTCAATCTATGGTAGAAAAGAGCTTGACTGATGTTATAAAACTTATTGAGCAATAAGGTGTTCGGAAAATTACTTCGCCCTATTGTTATATGATTATGGTGAGGTTTTCATAATAAATCAGTACAATTAGAATGGAACACTATTAAACGAGTGGCTTTAGTAAAATAACAGAGAAGCCATTTTTACAGATCTTTCGCATTTTTCAATATTCCGCAATCGGGCGCTATTACTGAAAAAGGATAGCGCTCTTTTTCCATGTCTCCTAACGATACTTAAAAAACTTATTTACACTATCTTAAACCTCAAAATTATTAAAATACCCACTCTAACCCCTTGCAGACAAAGAAAAATGCCATCTTTAACGATATTATCTATTTAACTCCTTCTCTCAAATGACGACTACTCAGCCTTTTGTCCCCCATACGTTAACAAAACCTTCACAAATTATAGGTCCAATGAGTGGTTGAGATGGAATTTTATGGGGTATATAATTAATAGGAATGAACATTCATTCCGTATTTAATTAATGAAAGGCTGAATTATTATGCAAACTGCAGTAAATAAACGAGACAACATAGTATCCAGCGCTTTGGTACTATTTGCTGAGCGGGGATATGATGCGACGACGATTCCAATGATTGCTACATCGGCAGGAGTTGGAGCTGGAACCATCTATCGTTACTTTGAGAATAAGGAAGTGCTCGGGAACAAGATTTTTCAAGAGTACCTGAATATTTTTACTGAAACACTTGAGAATGGATTTCCTTATGATGAATCGATTCGAAATCAGTTCCACCATATTTTTATATCAATGATTCACTTTACAACCGAGCACAGTCAAGCGCTTTATTTTATAAAAACACATAGTAGTGCCCATTTTTTAAATGAAGAAAGTCATTCTAGCTTTCAAGGGCTACTGAATATATTAAAAAGTTTCTTTGATTCAGGAAAAGCAAAAAAAGAAATTAAGGAGCTTCCTTCTGCAGCTTTGATTGCCATTATTTACGGAGCATTTCTTGAGCTTCAACGACTTGTCCGTATTGGGGAGTTAGAACCTGAAGCAAAACTTTTAGCAGATGTAGAAGAAAGCATTTGGGATGCTGTACGATTACACGTTTGAGAAAAATTTGATTTTTCATTCACTTAGCGGAATGAATGTTCATTCCGTTAGCTAATTTATTTAAAGAGGTGCTAAAAAATGACAAATATAACTCAATTTCCACAGCCAAAAACTTATGGACCCCTCGGAAGCCTGCCTGTTATTGATAAGGATAAGCCACTTCAGTCATTCATGAAGCTGGCTAGGGAACTTGGACCGGTTTTTCAGTTTCAATTTCCGGGTCGTATTAGTACCTTTGTATCCAGCGCTGCCCTTGCTAAAGAAATTTGTGATGAAACAAGATTTGATAAGAAAGTCGGTCCTGCCCTGCAAAAAGTGAGAGCATTTGGTGGTGATGGCCTTTTCACAAGTGAAACATCGGAGACAAATTGGAAAAAGGCTCATAACATTCTGCTGCCTAGCTTTAGCCAGCAGGCAATGAAGGGCTATCATGCAAAAATGGTGGATCTTGCTACCCAACTCATCCAAAAATGGGCTCGCTTAAATCCCGCTGATGAGATTGATATTCCTGAAGATATGACACGCTTGACCTTAGATACGATTGGACTCTGCGGATTTAATTACCGCTTTAACAGTTTTTATCGAGAGACCTCCCATCCCTTTGTCGACAGTATGGTGCGTGCATTAGATGAAGCGATGAGTCAAACGCAGCGACTCGGTGTTCAAGATAAACTGATGATTAAGTCTAAAAAACAATTCAGAGAAGACATTCAATACATGTTCTCTCTTGTAGATGAATTGATTGCAGAACGAAAACTAAATGGTGATCAGGGAGAAGATGACCTTCTTTCCCATATGTTAAAAGGGGTTGATCCTGAAACTGGTGCAGCACTGGATGATGAAAATATTCGTTATCAAATCATTACCTTTTTAATTGCTGGACATGAAACGACGAGCGGTCTCCTTTCTTTCGCCATCTATTTTCTTATGAATAACCCGGAAAAGTTAAAAAAAGCACAGCAGGAAGTCGATGAAGTACTGGGTGACGAGGTTCCTGATTTTAAACAAGTGAAGAAATTGAAATATGTTCGTATGGTGTTAAATGAAGCGCTTCGTCTGTGGCCAACTGCTCCGGCGTTTTCTGTTTATGCGAAAGAAGACACCACATTAAACGGAAAATACAATGTGAAGAAAGATGAGGTGTTCACTCTTCTTATTCCAGAGCTTCACCGTGATCCATCCGTTTGGGGAGATGACGTAGAATCCTTTATTCCAGAACGTTTTGAGGATCCGGTCTCAATTCCATACCATGCTTATAAACCGTTTGGAAACGGACAGCGTGCCTGTATCGGACAGCAGTTTGCTCTTCATGAAGCAACTCTGGTGCTCGGAATGGTTTTACAACACTTTGACCTGATAGATCATAAAGATTATCAATTGGATGTTAAAGAAACTTTGACTCTTAAACCAGATGGATTAACCATGCGCGTTTCACCTAGGAAGCCTTCGATGTCATTTACCGTTGCTTCTCCAGAACCAGTGTATGCGGATTTAGAAGCAACGGAAGCTTCTATTGAATCTGCACATGGCACGCCATTACTCGTTCTGTTTGGATCAAACATGGGAACCGCAGAAGGAATTGCTCGTGATCTTGCTGAAATAGGGAGTCAACAAGGTTTCTATACCGAGGTTGCTCCTTTAAATGATTACACCAATCATCTTCCTCAAGAAGGAGCTGTTCTCATTGTCTCAGCATCTTATAATGGAAATCCACCAGACAATGCAAATGACTTTGTTTCATGGCTGAAGGAAAGTCAGGATGGAACATTGGACGGTGTTCACTATGCTATCTTTGGATGCGGAGACCGCAATTGGGCCAATACGTACCAACGTATTCCAACCTTCATTGATGAACAAATGGAACAAAAAGGAGCTAATCGTCTGTCAGAAACAGGTTATGGAGATGCAAGCGATGATTTTGAAGGTGATTACGAGAAATGGACAGAAGCCCTTTGGCCGAAGCTTGCCCAAACCTTGAACATTGAACTAAATATAAATGATAGAAAAAACAGCTCGATTATGATGAATTTTGTAAGTGATGTGAGCGACACACCGCTCGCCCGCACTCATCATGCTTTTACAGCTGTTGTGAACAGTAGTGTCGAATTACAACATGAGGATAGCGGGAGAAGTACACGGCATATAGAGTTAACTCTTCCAGAGGGTATTCATTATCAAGAAGGCGACCATGTCGGGGTTCTTCCTCAAAATCCATCGGAACTCGTTGAGCGAGTGCTCAGTCGATTCAATTTTAACGGCCAAGACTACGTCAAACTGACTGGAGATTCAGGAAAAGCTGCACATCTTCCTACAGAGAAACCTGTAAAATTACAGGAGTTACTATCTAACTATGTGGAGTTACAAGAACCTGCTACCCGTTCTCAAATTCGGACGCTTGCTACTCACACGGTATGTCCTCCCCATGTAAATGAGCTTGAAAAGCTTCTAGAGGACAGTACCTATAAACAAGAAATTCTGAACAAACGCATTACTATGCTTGACCTGACAGAAAAGTACCTTGCATGTGAAATACCATTTGAAGGATTTCTAGCTTTACTGCCGCCTTTAAAGGCAAGATACTACTCTATTTCAAGTTCTCCACTTCACAAGGAAGGAAAAGCAAGCATCACTGTCAGTGTCGTCCGTGGAGATGCCTGGAGTGGCAATGGAGAATACAAAGGAATTGCATCAAATTATTTAGCAGAACGTTCCGAAGGAGACAAGGTAGCCTGCTTTATCAATACACCGCAATCCAACTTCCAGCTTCCGGAGCAAACAGGGAAACCTATCATTATGATTGGCCCTGGAACAGGAATTGCACCGTTCAGAGGATTTATTCAGGCTCGCCGCGCCCTAACAGAAAAAGGTGAAACACTAGGGGCGGCCCATCTTTACTTTGGATGCCGCAATCCCGAACACGATTTCCTATATCAAGAAGAACTCGTGCAAGCTGAACATGATGGTCTTATAACACTGTACACCGCTTTCTCAAGATGTCCTGGTCAAGAAAAAATGTATGTCCAGCATCTGTTAGCTGAAAATGCTCAAGACATACTTTCTTTATTAAAAGAAGGCGGACACTTATACATCTGCGGAGACGGAAGCAAAATGGCACCGGATGTTGAACAAACGTTAATCGAAAGCTATATGCATTTGTATCAATCATCTAAAGAAGAAGCCACAGAATGGCTGCAATCATTAGAGGCGAATGGTCGATATGCAAAGGATGTTTGGGCAGGAGCATAAATAGAGGAGAGCAGCGATCCCGGGGGGATTCGCTGCCTTTTTTAATATTTGCTCTGCTTCAGGCTTTCTAATAAATTGTGAAAATCAATAGCTTGATATAACAAAGCTATAATTTAATATAAGCCAAATGTTGAAGGTTCCTTGCTTTATTGCTTTCTATTAAAGTTAAGCGGATATTTTCCATAACAAGACTGAACTTATTTTGGAAATAGCAGGCTTTTTATCTTACTATGAGAATATAGTTCTTTGGTGCTAATATCTAGATAGAAAGTGATAGGATGGAACTTGTAAATATATGGTCGGTTTTTATCGAAAAAAAGTCGGAATTTTACGTTTGATGTTAAAAATGAAATGTAATTGTAATATTATTATTACTTATTTGACAAAATCTGATGTTATACTACGAATTAGGTGAAATACTTAGTAGAGTTTCAGAATTTATTATTATATTGTTACAACCTTAGAAGATTACATAATGAGTAAAAAAATAGAGAAGAGTTCCTAGTAATTTATTTTGGCTACTATTTTCATAGAAGAAAGAAGTAGGTCAATTGAAATGCACAGGGAGGAAAGCAGGGGAAATGAGTTTGAAGAAAAAACTAATTATATTAAACACGACTATTATGCTCGGCTTAGGAAGCGCTTTTGCGATACCATCAGTAAAAGCTGAATCTATCTCGGAAATTCAATCAGAACGCACAGGAATCCAATCAGATATTTCAGCGGCAGAACAAGTTATTCAGGAATTGAAAAAAGAACAATCGAAAATGAATTCCCAAATTGCACAAATTGAAACAGCAATGAAAGAAAATGACGAAAAAATTAAAGATACTAAACAAGAAATTAAAGACACGGAAAAAGATATAGATTCTTTAAAGAAAGAAATTAAAGCTTTGGAAGAAAGAATCGCAAAACGCGAGGAAGTCTTGAAAGAGCGTGCCCTTGCATTCCAAGAGAGCGGTGGAGATGTTAACTACCTTGAAGTTCTTTTAGGTTCTAGTAGTTTCCGTGAACTTGTTGATCGTGTTGGAGCAGTAGCTGCAATTGTAGAAGCAGATCGGGAGATTCTTAGTCAGCAGGAAGCAGATAAAGCTGAATTAGAAAAAAAACAAGCGGCTGTAGAGAAAAAATTGCAAAGCCTAAAGGATATGGACGTAGAGCTTAAAGGTATGCAATCTCAAATTAAAGAACAAAAAGCAGAAACCGTTAATATGAAGGCAAAGCTTGAAAAGAAAGAATCAGAAACAAAAGCTCTTAAACAGGCTTTAGAGAATAAAGATGCAGGTTTAGAGGCTAAAATTGCATCCATTCGTGAAAACATCAAAAAAGAAGAAGAACTTAAAGCATCAGAGAAAGCTGATCTTAACCGTGCTGCGGAAGAAGTGAACTCTTCAAATGCTTCAAGTAAAGAATCATCAAGTTCGTCTAAAGGCGAAGCGTCGGCATCAAGTTCTTCTAAAGGTGAATCATCTTCGAATTCATCTAAAAACAGTTCTACTGATAAACCTACAGCTAGTAAAACTGAAACATCAAGCAAGCCAAGCAGTGCAAATACAGGCTCTGCAATTACAGCAGGCTATAAATATATCGGTAACTCAACGTATGTATTTGGTGGCGGAAGAACAGCATCCGACATTGCTAACGGGCGATTCGATTGTTCAGCATTTGTTGCATGGGCATATAAACAAGCTGGTGTGAATCTTCCAGCCAGTACGGGAGCATTGACAAGTGCAGGACGTCAAGTATCTAAAAGCCAAATGCAACCTGGAGATTTAGTATTTTTCAATACCTATAAAACGGATGGACATGTTGGTATTTATGTTGGTGGCAACAAGTTTATTGGTTCTCAAAGTTCAACAGGTGTTGCTATTGCTAATATGGGAAGCGGATATTGGGCAGAAAAATTCAATGGCCGTGTAGTTCGTGTAAATTAATAGTTCATCAATAAGCAGGGTGGAAAGCACACTCTGCTTATTTTTTTTGGAAATTATTTTTTTGAAGAAATATAGAAAAAAGTGAAACTTATTTTGATTATCAACGTAAATACTATAAGATAAAATAAAGATAGGTGATGTGGACTTTCAGTGAATCTGAAAAGATATTTAATGAAATAACATTCCATACTATTAAAAACGGAGGCAAAAAAATCATGATGAAAAAATTTATGGCAGCACTACTCACGATTACATTAGCATTCTCGCCAGTGGGCACCTACGTATTCCAAGATCACTCGGAATCAGTAGATGCAAGGGGCTACAAGTCTGGAAAAAGAAGTTTTAACAGCAACACTAATAGTAATAAATCGAATTTCCAAAATAAAGAAACGAATAAATCTGATGCGACTACTAATAAAGCAAAAACAGATACAAAAAGCGGAAGCTCGTTTTCAAAAGGCGGCTTAATGAAAGGAATTATGCTAGGAGGACTAGCAGGTCTTCTATTTGGTAGTCTATTCGCCAATATGGGAGCACTTGGTTCTATACTTGGGCTGTTAATTAACGTGTTAGCGGTTGTTGCTTTAATTGTTGTAATCCGTAAAATTTTCACATATTTCAAAGATAAGAAGAAAAAAGAGGATCCAAACCCATGGAGAGGCTAAGAATTTCCGAACAAGATATCATTAATGCAGTTTGTGTTTACATTGCTCGTAAAAAGCAGGTACAACCTAATGAGGTAGAAGTAGAGCTGATGTTTGATGATGATTACGGTTTTTCCGCTGAAACGTATGTTGACGGACGGAAACAAGTGTTAATTACAATCAACTTGATAGAGGCACTTCGCCTATGGTTAGATGAATATTTGAATATAGATCCATATTCAGGGATTGAACTTGTTTTGGATGATGAAGAGGGCATAGTTGCATTAGTAAGTGAAAGTAATAGATAAACAAAAAGGATGTTCCTAAAGGGAGCATCCTTTTTGTTGTTTAAATACTATATTGATAGTTTTTGTTATGTTATAGGTAATTTCCATTTGTTGCAAAAAATAGTTGATACAAGTAGGATGAGAATATACACACGGTATAGGAGGAGAGTATGTGACAGGTTATATAGAAGATATCACTTTTTTAAATGAAAAGGCTATAAAGTTTGGCAATGAAACATTAGAAGCAATACTTGTACCAGTCTTAGGAAGTAATCTTCTCTCGTTTAAGTTCAAACAGAATGATATTGAGTTGCTGCGAACACCGAAAACGTTAGAAGACTATAGAGAAGTTCCAATATTATATGGCATGCCAATCTTGTTTCCTCCTAATCGGATTGAGGGTGGCCAATTTACATATAAGCAGATCACGTATAAATTTCCGATTAATGAAATAGAAAAATCAAATCATATTCATGGTTTATTGTATGATAAGCCATGGCAAGTTATTAAAAGAGAAGTAAATGGAGAAAAAATCGTAATAACAACCGAGTTTTTAAGTAGTGATTTTCCTTTTCTAAAAAGATATTTTCCACATGATTTTACTATAAATATGACTTTTTCTTTAAACGATAATGAATTGGATGTGCAACTAGAAATCATCAACAATGGCCAGGAGCCCTTTCCGTGGGGAGTGGGTTATCATACGATATTCAATTTTCCATTTGTACCAAGCAGTAAGTTGATGGATTGCAGGATTTCACTGCCTGTAAACAAACAATGGGAGTTGAATGACAGGTCATTACCAACTGGAAAAATTCAAGCAACGCCAAATACGATGGAAATTCAAAATGGGTTCAGCATTGAGGGGCGACATTTTGATGATATATTTGGCTATGATGAGGATCTGGAAAACGAGTGCGTACTCACCGATCAAGAAGCAGGTCTACAAGTCTGCTATCATGGTGATGACCATTTTAAGTTTTGGGTATTATTCAATCAGAAGGGGTTCGTATGTCCTGAACCATATACATGGGTAACGAACGCTCCTAATCTAGATTTGTCAGCAGAACTAACAGGATTGAGGGAATTAGGACCAGGAGAAAGGGTTCGGCTGAGGACGAAACTAAGTTTGAAGCAGATATAAAGAAACGCCTTGGCATATTTGAATGCCAAGGCGTTTTAGGTTTATGCTTTCTTTCTCATCCAGAGTGGGTATAGCACGATTCCAAGAACATATAAGGCAATGCCTAGTTTGAACGTATCCATGTCTGCTGTACCTGTCTTAATGACCCAGATGGAGTAAACTAATGCCAGGATAGTGATAATACCATCGCGACTTCTTGAACCTTTCATGAAATCGTATGTTTCCCCAGTTACGACTAATTTCAATTGATATAAGGTTGATACGAGATAAGGAATCAGGTAGGCAAGTGTAGCGACAATCATAGAGAATTTATAGGCTTCTAAAATCGTTCCAGAGATAGTGGAGAATAAGAATATTTGTGTCATGATATTTGTGATTGTCATGGAACGAACTGGTGTTCCGTTTTTATTCGCTTTCGCAAAATACGTCGGGAATAAATCTAATTTCGCTGCCTGGTAAGGAACTTCAGATGCAACGACAATCCAGCCGATTGTTGAGCCTAACAAGGAAATGACAGCAAGAGCGGCCATAAGATACGTACCGTTTGAACCAACCACAGCTTGTAAAGCATCAACAAGTGGCTTTTGTGAAACTTTTAAATCGTCTTGTGAAATAGCACCCATTGTCAATAAGGTAATTCCAATATAAATGACAACAGCGATAAGCAAACCAAGAATCGTTGCTTTTTTTACATCATTTTGTGACTTAGCGCGATTTGAGAGCATCACAGCTGCTTCAATTCCGATGAAGGCCCATAATGTTGATATCGCTGCAGCATTAACTTGAGCACCTAAGGAGATGGATGTCCCAGCTGTATCGTAAAATTCTGCACCATTTCCAAGATTAGAAGAATCAAAGATGAAAATCGTAACAATAATGAAAAATAAGAATCCAAGCACTTTTGTAACTGTTGCAACAAGGTTTAGTTTTCCTGCACTGTTAAAACTTCTTACTAAAATTGCCTGAATCCCCCAAAGAGCAATGGAACATACTGCAAATGTTAGTGCTTTACCGAGTTCGAGATTGAAAGAACCTGTTGTATAAATCACTTTCGTACTATGCATGACAGGGAAAAACGTCGATAAGTAACCAGCAAATGAAATGATGACAGAGGCTGTTGCAGCCCAGTTTGCAGCCCAATAACCCCAGGCCATACTGTATCCTGATACCCTTCCTTTTGTAGGAGACCTAAATAATGACTGAGCATAACTTTGGGGACCGGCTTTCAGCTCCGGTTTCCGTACAGCTAAGTTACCAAATACGAGTGCTATTAAAAATACTCCTAGTCCAGTAACCATCCATGCCAAAGTAGCACCTAATGGACTTGAAACCTGTGCCAATTGAGCAGGGAGCATGAAGATTCCACCGCCGACCATATTTCCAATTACGAATGTGGTCAAAATCAATAAACCCCATTTTTTATTTTCCATTTATAATCGAACCTTTCTTAAATACAGTTTGAATTTATATACCGACAACTTATACTAAAATAGTATATCTCGAATCGTTTAGTTTGGTAAAGTGCTAATTAGGTAAAATGTAATACGCAGATTAATCAGAAAATTTAAATGGTAATTGACAAAGAGCGATTATTGGATTATAGTGGTAATACCAAGTTAGTTGGTAAGAATAATGTAATTTAACGGTACAAATGGTAATTGTTAAATTTTGCGTGATTGATTTTTTATGTAAACTATTTGACTCATAAAAATTGCCGATTAGTCAACTAAAGGCACCCTTCCATCTATCCTGTTAGATGTAGGGTGCCTTTTATTTTCTTAATATTTGAAGGGAGGAGAATATGGAGTTCAATATGAACTGATTATTTCTTATCCAGAGAGTTAAAAGGAAGAGAAAACAGAAGGTGAACCAATTTCCTAAAGCAAGCTTTAGATGTGGGAAGAGTACGCGTGTAATTTTTCGTACAATCTCTTTTTATTATTAGGTATGAATGGTGCTTAATTACCATTATTAAGAGGAGGATAATATGGAAAAAAAAGAGGAGTTAAAAATCAGACATATCATTTCCAGCTTGGAAGATCTACAATATGGATCGGTTATTATAACTGTTCATGATGGGGAAATCACACAGGTGGATACCACTGAAAAGAAACGATTCCCCTTAGCAAAGGGACGGCCTGCAAAAGCTAGATGAATTAATTCCAGACCACAACGGAGCTTTCAATACGAAGGCTCCTTTTGTTTTTGGGAAGTGAAAACCTTTTATTTGTTCTATAATGAAAATTTAATCAATATAGAATTTGTAGAAGATTGTACTGCTTTTTGCATGATAGAATAAGTAAGGGGAGTTTTTAATAGTTAATTAGTTGAAATCTTAAGGGGGAAAGAGAATCGATGACTTTACAAACTATAGAGCACGAAATCTTAGCATTAGTTGAAACATTTGATGGAAGAATTGCTTATAAAATTGAAAATGCCGATGGAGATACTATCAGCTATCACGATGATGAATCCTTCCAATCAGCGAGTTTGATCAAAATACCAATGATAATCGAAGGCTATCGTCAAAGTGAAGAAAAGAAAATCTACTTAAATCAGCCGGTGACCATTCCTCCTAATGAAGTGACTGGAGGATCGGGCGTCCTGCACGTCTTATCGAATAAAGTATTTTTAACCGTTGAGGATTTATTGACTTTGATGATAACTGTATCTGATAATACATCCACGAATATGATGATGACTTTGCTAGGTAATGATGAAATTAATCAATGCATCAAAGAACTTGGTCTGAAAAATACTATCCTCGGGCGCAGAATGCAGGATTTCAAAGCATTAAAGGAAGGGCGGGATAATACAATCTCGGCTGAAGATACGATTACCTGCCTAAAAGCCATACATACAGGCGACTTTTTAACGAAAGAAAGCCAGGAAAAAATCTTACGAGCTTTTGACAATCAGCAATTAAGAGATAAACTCCCATCACTAATGGGGAAAGGGGTAAAGGTCGCAAGTAAAACGGGCGCAATTCGGGGCGTTGCCCATGATTGTGCGATCATTCGTTCAGAATTTCAAACCGTTTATGCTGTCGTCCTTACCGAAGATATGAAATCAGAGGATGAAAGCCGTCAAGTCATCAGTAAAATTGGTAAATTGATTTATGATGACATAATGGCTGAATAGAATAACCTTTATTAGTATTAGAATGTTTGTGGTCTTTGCGAAAGAATCGGGTTGAGTAAGCTTAGTCCATAAGGTATTCTAAGTGCAATAACGCGGGAAGTCACGTTGATTTCCCGCTCTTGTGCGTCTACAGCATTTGGTTATAGTTATGTGGTGATCTATGGTAAAATATGTTATATAATGGATGGAAAATGAAACGGGGAAGTAGTTTTGAAAAAGGTGGTAAAATTTGTTGTAATTGGTGTTGTTGCTTTACTAGTGTATTTTGGGGTTTTACATATGAAAATTCAAGAGAGCAGTCATCAGCCAATTCCTGAAGATGCCAGTTACCTTATTGTCCTTGGGGCCAGGGTTAAAGGAACAGTTCCATCATTATCATTACAATACCGGATTGATAAGGCTGCTGATTATTTAAAAGCAAATAAAAATACGATAGCCATTGTATCGGGCGGCAAAGGTCCTGGCGAAGATATTTCAGAAGCTCAGGCAATGCAGCAAGAGTTAATCAATCAGGGAATTGAAGAGGCAAGGATCATTATGGAAGACAAATCGACAACAACCATTGAAAATATTGCTTACTCAAAAGAACTTATTCCGAATCCAACAGCTACAGGATTGATTGTTACTAATGATTTTCACATCTATCGTGCGGTGGAAATGGCCAAAAGCGTAGGCTTGGACATGACCGGGATACCAGCAAAGACACCAAAAGTGGTCCTGGTCAAATCTTATATTCGTGAATATCTGGCCATTACCAAATACTATTTGACAGAGCTGTTTGGAATTTAACTATTCCTGAACATAAATTCTAAATCGAACCCCTCCCTTGCACGGTAGGGGGGCTTCTTAATTGTAGGTTATTCAACATCAGGCACTTACCAAAATTCTTTCTCTTGATAGATTTGCTCAAGTGTCTTGTACAGGGAATGCCTAGTATATGAAACCTCGACTCTTTCATCAGCATCAACTTCTTCTATATCTATATTATCAACAAAACCAATTTGGTCATCGATTTCCTTCAAATAAAATCCAAGTGCTTCATAACCGCTATATGCTACGATTACCTTACTGCCAAAACCGCATATTTCATTGATAGACCTCCTAGTTATTTGCTCTTATTGAATGTAAATAGTTCTGTTTCCTATACACTGATATGGCCCGTTCATCCTTATCTGAACCATATAATTGGAAGGAAATGAAAAAATGCGATAATAGGGCTTTACTTGAAGATTTCATAATGAAATATGAATGAGCTCCTAGATTGCGTTAGAAAGGATAGTGTAGGGAAATATGTCACAAGCAGAAATAGAATGAAAATGAAATAACTCTTGCGAATTTAAAATATCACCAGATAATTTGCTATCTTTATCATTTCATGTTACTCTAATAAAGAATTGTTTTTGATTGTGGGAGAGCATACTAGTTATTGTCTTAACCAAACGATCAAAAATAGTAATACATTGTGTGTTAAGCACTAGGAGGCAACAAAAATGGAACAAGGTACAGTTAAATGGTTTAATGCAGAAAAAGGTTTTGGATTTATCGAGCGTGAAAATGGAGACGACGTATTCGTACATTTCTCAGCTATCCAAAGCGAAGGCTTCAAATCTTTAGACGAAGGTCAAAAAGTAACTTTCGACGTTGAGCAAGGTGCTCGTGGAGCTCAAGCAGCTAACGTTCAAAAAGCTTAATTTTAAAATTAAATTGTAACCTATATGAACAGACTCCTCGATGGGAGTCTGTTCTTTATTGTGGGAAAAAGACAAAGAAAAACCCTACTAATATGGTAGGGTTTTTTTGTGTGCGTATTGTAAAATCAAAATCTTACGCCTTTTTTAATTCTTCTTCAAAGAAAAAAGTAGTTGGATGTTCTTTGACAGTATAAGAATATCTTTTCATGTTTTTTACATATGCCCATTTATTAATTGTTACTAATTCATCAGTATCTTGAATAGTTACTGTTTCACCGCTATTATATTTATTGCTTTTCAATATATGCACCCTCTTTACTAATAGTATAACATATTTCACAATAAAAAATGTGTCCAAGATATTCCATGGGATATTATGTGATTCATGTGTATTGACAAAAAAATGAAGTTCTGGTTAAAGCTAATAAACATGCTTAAAAGCGTGGGATTACTGTTAGAACGGAGCTTATAGATTTGAATAAAGAAAATTGTAACCAAGTGTGACCAGAAAAGGAGAGATAATCTTTATGGTCAACCATTCTATCGTTCACTTACAAAAAACCTCAATACTTAAACTTCCCGTTCTTCTTAAATGAATGCTATCCCCGAAATCGGCAAATTGTGACAAAGGTCGTACTCCCAAACTTCAATCGTAATTCAGTTTCAGCGGTATGCGTGATAATTTGAGCTTTCGTTTCAACAACTTGGCAGTTTCAAGGCGTTCTTGGATTTTTAGTTTTTCGCTCGTTTCTTTTGAATAAGTAGCTGAGGTTTTTCTTGAATAATCATCAGATAATAAATCTGCCTCTTTTTAGTATAGCATGACAAAAGAATGAACCAAGCTGTCTGAAATTGCATTAAATATATTAACAACGAAAAGAGGTGAATTATATGTCTGTTATTCCTACTACTGTGGATGTAGTTACGATTCTTTGGGAAAGAACTTCGTTAATACCTTTAACTCAGCAAACAATTGTACAAGCTACAGTGATTGGAAGTGCTGCTCCTTGCGATAACACTTTAAATCCTGGTGATTGTTACATTGCTGCTGTACTTTGTTTACTTGGAAATGGATTTGTACAAGTATTGAACCTTGACTCTGGTCTAACCGGAGTTGCCGTGTTCATCCGTTTACGCTAGGATATTAATTTGGGGACAAAGTATTTTTGATTTAAAATACTTTGTCTTTTTATATATACATAAACCCCACCAGTCATTAAGATTGGTGGGGTTTATCCATTTTACTAATACAGGAATGCTAAGAAGGAAGCGGAACATTATCTTAGTGACTATTCAAATTGACTATTCAAATTACGTTAGACAAGTATAGCCACGTGCTTCCTAGTATGCAGAAACATGTGGCTGATGAACTTGATAATTTGTTTCGTAAAGAAATGTGACCACTCAAGGTTTTTGACGTTCAAAACCCTTCTATATCAATGCTCTTCTTAAAACGCCCAATCCCCATTACGGAAGACAGGTTCCGAAGAGCCGTCCTGTTTGATTCCTTCAATGTTCATTTTATCAGAACCAACCATGAAATCTACATGTGCAAGGCTTTCGTTAAGTCCATTTTCTGCAAGCTCTTCTGGACTCATGGTTTTTCCGCCTTCAATACAGAAAGCATAAGAGCTTCCAATCGCTAAATGGTTAGACGCATTTTCATCAAATAAAGTATTGAAAAATAACACATTTGATTGAGAAATTGGAGAGTTGAAAGGAACAAGTGCTACCTCTCCTAGATAGTGGGAGCCTTCATCGGTTTCAACTAATTGTTTTAGAATTTCTTCGCCTTCTTCAGCTTTTACTTCAATGATGCGGCCATCCTTAAAGGTCAYAGAGAAGTTATCAATGATGTTTCCTCCGTAACTAAGCGGTTTGGTACTCGAAACCGTACCGTTTACACCCGTTTTTAATGGAACCGTAAACACTTCTTCAGTAGGCATGTTAGCCATGAATTCATGCCCCTTTTCGTTAATGCTTCCTGCTCCGACCCAAAGATGTTTGTCAGGTAACTCAATTGTTAAATCTGTTCCAGGAGCTGTGTAATGCAATTTTTGGTAATGTTTTTCATTTAAATAATTAACTTTTTCATGAAGCGTGTCGTCGTGCTTTTTCCATGCCTCTACAGGGTCCTTCACATCAACACGAACAGCTTTGAAAATGGCTTCCCACAGTTTATCAATGCGTTTTTCTTCTGCCTCTTCAGGGAACACTTTATCAGCCCAAGCCTTTGAAGGCACCGCGACTATCGACCAGCTCACTTTATCGGATTGCATATATTGACRCCACTTTTTCAGTGCAGTACCAGATGCCTTTTRGAAGTTTGCAATCCTTTCAGGCTCTACACTTTTTAATAAGTCTGGGCTCGAGGAGATGACGGATAGATAAGCAGCACCGTTTTCTGCAAGTTCAATCGTCTCTTTCGCACGCCACTCAGGATACTCGTTGAACACCTCATCCGGTGCCAACTCGTATTTGGTGCGTCCGACGATATCGTCATTCCAATTAACAATGACATTACGCGCGCCGTTTTCATAAGCTTTTTTTACAATAATGCGGACAAGATCAGCGCCCTCTAATGTAGTGTTCACCACAAGAGTTTGTCCTTGTTGAATATTGACGCCAACTTTAACAGCAAGGTCTGCATATTTTTCTAAATTTGTTTGAAATTCACTCATCATTTATAAACTCCTTTTCCATTTTCTACATTTATAATTGTACTGATTGTTTATTAAAAAAGAAACTTTTTACTCCATTGTATAGAAAAAACAGTACGGAATATATTGTAACTCAATAAAGGAGGAGTATATCTTAATTAGGAAGAAGCTGAATTCAAACCCCAGTGGGTTGGACTCAGCTTCATAAGAATATTAATTACAGCTGGTGATGGAGCTAAAGTTGGCCATTAATCTCCTCAGTGAAATCATAGGTGAACGTTATGTGGACCATGATATACTGAAAAATTAAGAGCAACTTCATACATAGGAAAAAATGCCTCCTTTTTATAACTATTATTGTAAATAGGTAAAGACTCTAAAATGATTATCCAAATAAAAATAAAAATGTGTGAACTATAAGAAAGAGGGTCCCCTTTGAGACCCTCTCTTTAAAATCACATAAAAAATTACTTACTTAGATTGACCCAGACGCTTTTTACTTCAGTATAGTTATCAAGTGCATAGGATCCCATTTCACGTCCGATTCCGGATTGTTTGTAACCACCGAATGGGGAAGCTGCATCAAATGCGTTATAGCAGTTCACCCAAACGGTACCTGCACGAAGTTTTCCTGCCACATAATGAGCATTGGCTAAATCACTTGTCCATAAACCGGCAGCTAATCCATATTCACTGGCATTGGCACGGTTAATAACATCGTCTAAATCCTCATAAGGCATTGCCGCAATAACCGGACCGAAAATCTCTTCTTTGGCAATTGTCATTTCCTCTTCTACACCAGCGAATATAGTAGGAGAAACAAAATAGCCTTCTTCACCCGGTTTACTTCCACCGACAAGGACTTCTGCACCTTCATTTTTCCCTTTTTCAATATAGCCAAGAACGCGGTTTTGCTGTTCCTGAGAAACAAGCGGTCCAATTTGTGTATTTGGATCTAAGCCTACCCCCTGTTTAATATTTTTAGCATGGCTAGCCATATCGGCAACAACATTATCATAGTGTTTCTTTTGAATATAAACTCGAGATCCGGCACAACATACCTGGCCTTGGTTAAACATAACACCATTCAAAGCACCAGGAATAGCTTTCGAGAAATCTGCGTCTGGAAGGATAATGTTTGGTGATTTTCCGCCAAGTTCCAATGTGACACGTTTCAATGAATAGGAGGCAGAGCGCATGATTAGTTTTCCAACTTCAGTAGAACCGGTAAATGCAATTTTATTGACCTGTGGATGATCGACAAGAGCTTGTCCAGCTGTTTCACCAAAACCAGGAACGATATTGACGACGCCATCTGGGAAACCAGCCTCAGCGATTAGTTCAGCCAAATAAAGGGCCGATAATGGAGTTTGCTCAGCAGGTTTTAGAATAACTGTACAACCTGTAGCAAGTGCTGCACCGAGTTTCCACATCGCCATTAGGAGTGGGAAGTTCCAAGGGATGATTTGACCTACCACACCTACAGCTTCGTGTTTTGTGTAGTTAAAGTAATTTCCGCTTACCGGAATAGTTTGTCCAACAATCTTAGTCGACCAGCCGGCAAAATATCTCATATGTTCAATGGCTAATGGAATATCAGCATTGGCTGTTTCACTGATGGGTTTCCCATTATCCAATGTTTCTAACTGCGCAAGCTCTGTTTTATTTTCTTCCATTAAATCTGCTAGTTTATACATTAGCCTACTGCGGGCGGCTGCGCTCATCTTTGACCAAGGACCTTCATCGAATGCTTTGCGTGCTGCTTTAACGGCTAAGTCAATATCTTCTTTATCTGCTTCAAATACATCGGCAAGTTTTTGTCCTGTGGCAGGATTTGGAGTGGAGAAGGTTTTCTTTGAAATACTTTCTACAAATTGACCATTAATAAAAAGCTTTTTAGGTCCTGTTAAAAATTTTTGCAACTTTCCACTTACCTCTAACGTTAGATTTGTCATAATTACCCTCCTGAATATAATCGTTTAATTGGGCAAAACATGCTGACTTATTGATAACGCTTTGATTTATGCCAATTTTTATCATAAATGAAAAAAATAGAATATTCAATCATTATTATTCGACATAATAATTATCTCAATGAACGACTAGTTAAGAGTGTTTCTTCTTAATTTCACAAAAAAATATGGTTTTTTTGTCATGACATCTGTAAATACTATGGCGAAAATGATATTTAATAGTTAAAATTAAGAAGGGATAAAATAAATAGAAGTTCTAAAGTTTTTCAGGAGGATTCATATGGGAAATAATGCGAAAATTATATCGCAACGTAAATTACTTGGTGTAGCGGGTCTCGGATGGATGTTTGATGCACTTGATGTGGGTATGCTTTCTTTCATTATTGTTGCGTTGAAACAGGAATGGAACTTAACCAGTGAACAGGTTGGGTGGATTGGCAGTATTAACTCTATTGGTATGGCTGTGGGGGCTGTTTTTTTTGGTGCAATGGCAGATAGGGTTGGACGAAAGAACGTCTTTATTATTACATTATTATTATTTTCTATTGCTAGCGGTTTGTCTGCAGCAGTCAGTACACTTAGTTTGTTCTTGATTTTGCGATTTTTGATTGGAATGGGGCTCGGAGGAGAACTTCCAGTTGCCTCGACACTTGTCTCTGAAAGTGTTGAAGCGAGTAAAAGGGGACAAGTTGTCGTGCTTCTTGAAAGTTTTTGGGCTGTTGGATGGATATTGGCAGCACTTATATCTTTTTTCATCATTCCGGCATATGGCTGGCGCGTTGCATTATTATTAAGTGCTGTTCCAGCTTTATACGCGCTTTATCTGCGTTTGAAACTACCAGATTCACCTAAGTATACGGAACTGGAAAAGAAGCAGAGGCCATCCGTACTCAATAATATGAAAAGCGTTTGGAAAAAGGAATATTCACGTCAGACCCTAGTGTTGTGGATTCTATGGTTTTGCGTGGTCTTTTCTTATTATGGAATGTTTTTATGGCTGCCAAGCGTCATGGTCTTAAAAGGCTTCAGTATGATTCAAAGTTTTGAATATGTCTTGATTATGACGCTAGCTCAGCTTCCAGGATACTTTTCAGCTGCATGGTTGATTGAGAAGATAGGACGTAAATTCGTTTTGATCACATACTTAATTGGAACGGCTGTCAGTGCATTTTTCTTTRGTTCAGCAGAAGAGTTATCACTCTTAATCGTATCTGGGATGTTCCTATCATTCTTCAATTTAGGTGCATGGGGTGCGCTCTATGCGTATACTCCAGAACAGTATCCAACGGTAGTTCGAGGTACAGGTACTGGTTTAGCTGCTGGAATTGGTCGAATTGGCGGTGTCTTGGGACCATTGCTTGTCGGTTATTTAGTTGCTGCAGGTACACCAATTTCAACAATTTTCACTATATTTACAATTGCTATTTTAGTGGGGGCAGTTGTCGTAGCTTTTGGAAAAGAGACAAAGAATACTGTTTTGACATAACATAAAAGAGGGGGACTAAATTTAGTCCCCCTCTTTTTTATTACTTAAAGTCTTTTATTATGCTTAAAAGGAATTCAGCGGCACTCTGTGGACTATTTGCATTCATGATTGCGGAAACTACCGCTGTACCAGATACTCCACTTTCTGAAAGAGATGAGATGTTTTCGGCGGTAATACCTCCGATAGCTACTGCAGGAATCGATATACTGCGGCAAATTTTCTCAAGTTCCCCGTTTGCCATTAAGGTTGCATCTTGCTTTGTTTTCGTAGGGAAAATAGAACCAACACCGATATAGTCCGCTCCATTTTGTTCGGCTTCGATTGCTTCTTCTAGAGTTGAGACTGATACACCGATAATCATATTGTCAGGCACTAGTTGTTTGATGATTGGAAGTGGAAGGTCATCCTGTCCGATATGAACTCCGTCTGCTCCAACAGCAAGTGCTATATCTACCCGGTCATTAATGATCAGCGGAATAGAAAGTTCGTGTAGTAACTGTTTTAATGCAGAAGCTTTTTTATAAAAGGAGAGGGAGGAATTGTTTTTCTCTCTTAGTTGTACGATCGAGACTCCTCCAGAAACCGCCTCTGCTATGATTTTGGTCAAATCTTCTATTGCTATGGACTCTTCTGTCACTAAATATAGGCTTAAATCAATTTGAGACTTCTTCATATAATTTCACCTCATTTATCCAAATTTCCTTATCTATTCTTGATATCGCATCGATTAATCGCACACGAAACGTTCCAGTTCCTTCATCTTTTTGAAGTTTTGCAGCAGCAAGTTCCCCGGAAATGCTCATCGTTGAGATCCCGGCAACTGCCGCAGCATAGAAATTGTCTGTGACTCCGGAAAAAGTTCCGATAAGAGCAGTAGCCATGCAGCCAGTACCTGTAACACTCGTTAATAGAGGATTCCCATTATCGATAATGGACGTATTTTTACCATCGCTAACAGCATCTTTGGCGCCACTCACTACGACGACACTATTCAATTTATTAGCCGCACGTGCTGCCAGTTCTGCATTGCTAATCGCAAGTTCACCTGAATCCACTCCACGTGTAACGATATCCCCACCCATTAACCGATGGATTTCACTCGCATTTCCGCGGATGATTTGGAAGGTAACTTCCTTCAGGAGCTCTGCCACTTGTACTGTACGATAGGAAGTGGCACCAACTCCCACTGGGTCCAAAATAACTGGGATATTCAGGGAATTCGCCGTCTTACCGGCAATCTCCATTGCTTCCAAGGCTTTATCATCAATCGTACCGAAGTTCAGGACTAGAGCATCAGCCAATTTGACCATATCCTCGACTTCTCTTGGGCTAGATGTCATAACAGGTGAACCACCGATGGCAAGAGTGGCATTGGCACAGTCATTGACCGTAACAAAGTTAGTGATTTGGTGAACGAGCGGTTTACTTTCTCTTACCTGAAAGAATAAGTCTGAAACGGAAACATTCATAATAAATCACTCCTTTCTTCTTTTGAAAATGAATAAAAATGATGGACGGGTCCGTGCCCCTTACCGAGTGAAAAGCTATTTCGTATGGCTTCAGAAATATATGTCTTGGCTTGTTCAATGGACTGTCTTAAAGGAAGTCCGTTTGCCAGATTGGATGTAATGGCGGATGACAGAGTACAGCCTGTCCCATGGGTGTTTTTTGTATGAATGCGTTCTCCTTTAATCCAGAAAAAGTAAGTTCCGTCATAAAAAAGATCATTTGGATTCCCTGCTGAATGGCCTCCTTTAAGTAAAACCGCTTTTGCGCCAAGTTCTTTAATTGATATACAAGCCTCGTAAAAATCTTGCTTCGTTCGTATCGACAAGCCAGTAAGGACTTCGGCTTCGGGTACATTCGGAGTTACAAGTGTTGCAAGCGGCAGCAATTCTGTTTTTAAAGCAGAGACAGCTTTTTCATCGAGCAAATGATGGCCGCTTTTGGAAATCATGACAGGATCAAGGATAACGATTGCGGGTAAGAAGGTATTTAGAGACGCGGCGACTGTTTCAACGATTTCTTTTGATCCAAGCATACCTATTTTTACTGCATCGACGTGTATATCTTCAAAAATAGCTGCAATTTGATCCGTGATGATACCTGTATCTATAGCTTGAACTGAACGTACCTCCATTGTATTTTGTGCCGTTACAGCTGTAATGACAGACATTCCAAAAACCCCATGTGCAGAAAATGTTTTTAAATCGGCTTGTATTCCAGCACCGCCCCCTGAGTCAGAGCCTGCGATGGTTAACGCTGTTCTCATAAAAAAACCCCTTCATATAATTATTTTTTAAAAGTATTTTCAGTAAAATGAAAGCTAAAATGGCACCTGCGAATGAACTAAGCATAAAAGCTGGTAAAAAACCAAAAATAGCTGCTTTTTCTCCCAATAGGAGGACAGCAAGTGGATAACAAGCTAGGGATCCAAGAATGCCGGTCCCTATCACTTCCCCTAAACAAGCGAATTTCAAGCTTTGTGTTTTTCGATAAAGGACAGCAGCCAATAGTGCACCGATCATGCTGCCCGGAAAGGCGAAAATTGAACCTGTACCAGACATGTTTCTAATGATGGAAACTAAAAAAGCTTGTGTTACTGCATAAGCCGGTCCCAATAAAACGGCTGTCATGACATTTGCCAGATGCTGAATCGGAAAGATTTTTGCAAATCCAGCCGGGATGAAAATGAATGAACTAGTTATGGTAGTAATGGCCGTGATCATGGCAGTCAACGTCATTTTCTTGATTGGATTCATCATCATGACAACATCCTACAGTGGCCAATCCTGCTCATTTTGAACCATATCCCAGAATAAATATTCATAACGGGAAGTCACCAAAAAATGCTTCTCTAATCTAAGAAGTTCCTTTTCAGGCATGCCTTCTGTTAACTCCTCCAACAAAGCAATCAGCCATTTGTGTGCTTCACCGAATTCAGGAGACGAATAGGATTTAATCCAATCAGCATAGCGATTGTTTTCTAATGCTTCACCATTTTGTTCTTTTAATAGCAAACCGATCTCATAATAATCCCAAGCGCATGGAAGGAGGCAGGCGATCAGGTCGGCCAAAGTCCCATTTTGGGCTGCATTTAGCATGTAACCCGTATAAGCTAGAGTGGTTGGGGTGGGTTCTGTATTTTCCAATTCGATTGAGCTGATTCCGAATTCCAAAGCATAATGTCGATGGATATCCATTTCTACTTGAAGGGTTTCATTCAAAATACTTGCAAACTTAGCCATAGTTTCGAGATTATGAGCTTTGATGACTCCTAACGCAAAGAGTTTGGAATAATCCATTAGATAGATATAGTCCTGCTTTAGGTAATAGGCAAATTTCTTTTCTGAAAGCGTCCCATCTCCAATCGCCTGAACAAAGGGATGTGTATGGTTCCTTTTCCAGATTCCTTTTGCCCGTTCATGAAGTCTATCACTGAAGGTTTCTAATTCTGTATTCTCCATGGTACATCCTCCTTGAAATTTAAAATTTACTAAAATTGTAAAGTGTGCATACACTATCTGATCAACAAAAAAACCGCTCTCTGAAAGAAAGCGGCTGTTACCGAGGAAGAAGCAAATTCCTTCTTACAGCCTGCTTCCCTCCGCTGGTATGACCAGATCAGGTGCAAAGGGTTTGATTCTCAGCAAAAGTGCTCCCCTAGCAGTCTAATTATTCACTTTTTCCATCTAAAAAAAAACCGCTCCTGAAAAACGGAGCGGGGCAGATGGATAAAGTCATGTGTTTAAAGACGATATCATCCACTTCCCTCCGCCGGTATGATCCGGTTCAGGTTCAAAGGGTCCGGAACAAATTCCATCTCAGTCTTAAAAAGACTCCCCTAGTGGTGTGAATGTATGTAATTACTGACATCATATCAGAAAGCCAGGAAATTGCAACCCAATTTGAATGGGATCTATAGAGAATACCTATCAAAAAAAGGGAGAACCATGTGATTGACTTTTGAAGAATATTGGGATAAAATCATGTCTACATCATTTATATATTGAATTCTTATCCAGAGAGGTGGAGGGACTTGGCCCAAAGAAACCTCGGCAGCAGACCCATTTTGGGAACTGTGCTACATCCAACAAGCATACGCTTGGAAGATAAGAAGAGCCGAACGGACTACTGTAAGCCTCTTCTTGAATTAGAAGAGGCTTTTATTTTTGTGAAATAACGTTTAGTGACATAATAGAAAAAATATAATTTGGTGAAAATGAAACCTGTTACTACAATTTAGCTCATATGAAAGCGGGCTGATGAAGACAAGGAAAGGAGCCATTTACATGGCAGAATTATTTAAGAGAATTGAACAGAGGAAGGCATTGCTGATTGAAGAGTTATTAGCGAATGGAGTTTATAAAACCTCTGATGAAAGACATCTTTATGATGTTCCATTAAAAGTGCTTGAAGATGAATATAAGATTGTAATAAATAGACCTAATATCGAGTCTCCTTCAGAGTGGATGACATAGTAAGAGTTCTTAAAATACTTTACTATCTTAAAATATTATTTAATCTGATGAATATTATTAAAGCATTCGCAGTGTACATGAGTGAATGCTTTTTTATTTGTCTAGAATATAAAATGTCATAAAAAAGACACAAACAGGGAATGGAATAGGCTTTTTGTCACATTTATCTAGTGGAATAACACATTTTAATTTCCATATATGGTTGATTTTAACTACTTATTTCTTTATCATAAAAGATGTAAGAAAATTGAATAAATAGGAAGTGACTATAGATGCCCCCACAGATAACCGTAGAAAGAATAGAAGAAAAGAGACGGGAAATGATTAAATTGGCAGCTGATTATGGTTTTACAAGCCTTCTAACTGTTCAAGCAAGTCAAGAATTGGATTCGCTGTTAAATGCTATAACAAATAAAAGAAAATCAGAATATTTTTTGCTTAAGAAAGTTTATAGTGATTTTTAAATTTCGTCAGTGACTTTAAAATAGATTCCTTCATTTAAACTAAAAAAGGCTACTGCTGAATGAAGGCAATAGCTTTTATGTAATGAAATTCAAATATTAACACGCTTACCAAGGATTACTAAATCCCGTTCAATACCATCTAGCTCGGCAACTTGAGGTAAATGCGCCCATTCTTCAAAACCAAATTTAGAAAACAGTCTTATGCTCGGTGTATTGTGAGCAAATATAAAACCAAGTAGTGTCTTAACTCCTAATTTTGGACTCACTTCAATTGCCTTTTGAATCGAAATTTGTCCAATTCCTTTTCCCCGGAAATAATCATCAATATATATACTGATCTCGGCAGTGGAATCATAGGCTGGCCTACCATAGAAAGATTGAAAACTCATCCATCCAGCAGTTTTTCCTTCGAATGTAATAATATAAAGCGGTCGTTTTTCTGAATGATGTTCCTCAAACCATTTAAGCCTCGATTGAACTGAAACAGGTTCTGTATCTGCAGTGACCATCCTTGACGCAATAGTCGAATTATATATTTCGACTACTCTTGGTAAATCTGTTAGTTCTGCATCCCTAAACTCTATGTAACTATCCATCATTTTAACTCCTATCCTTATTATGTATACAACCTCCAGAAACTTGGGATTCCCATCCTATTAATGAATAAAAGGAGGTTGACGAAAACCCGTTCCATTGAATGCTTTTATTGTATCATACACTTTTTACAGTTTATCTGACAATTCATTTTTTTGCATGTTAAGTATGTTCATTTTTGGGGTAATTACAAGATAAAATACTTCATAGTAAATACATTACATAAGGGGAAACGAATGAATAAAATAGTAGGTTTATTCGTAATTGTACTAGTTATTTGTTTTGCTGCATATAAGTTTCAGGCTTCAGAGTCGGAAGATGTGATGGCTTTTGGAGATTCGTTAACCTATGGAAAAGGTGATAAGGATGGGGAAGGTTATGTAGAAGGTCTGGAGGATGAATTGAATAATCCTGATTCTGAAAAAAAAGTCCGTTTTTGGAATTACGGTATTAAAGGCCAGGTTACAGATGGTGTCATTGATCAGCTTGAAGGTAATCAAATTAACACGAAATTGGACAAAGCCGACACGTTTATTGTTTATATTGGAACAAACGACTTGATTAACAGTAATGGAGGTAACTTGAAAAAAATAAGTGATCAAAAAATAAATGATGGTAAACGTGAGTATATTGACCATCTACATAAAATTCTTTCTACACTATTAAAGAAAAACAAAAAAGCGAATATACTGGTAGTTGGGMTGTATAATCCAAAAAAAGATGATCAACGACTTGAAAAGCACGTTCATGATTATAACCAATCAGTAAACGAGGTAGTAGAAGAGGATAAAAGAATGATATTTATCCCTACTAATGATTTATTTGAAAATAAAAAGAAAAAAGAGTATTTCAGTGATAAAATTCATCCAAATGAAAAAGGGTATCAGCTCATTACCAATCGGATTTTAGAGAGTTATGATTTCAAATAAATTCAATAAAAGTGCACAGAAGCAATACTTCTGTACACATGGCTTATTATATATAAATCGGACCCTGTTTCATTGAAGGCGGTGTGCAGTTGTTATGTAATAGCCGCCTTCAATTGAGGGAATTGCAAGTCATGAAGCTGCCTATATCTGCCGTTACTTGTCAATAACTGTTCATGCGTTCCTTTTTCATGGACACTGCCTTTTTCAAGAACGATTATTTGGTCAGCATTTTGAACAGTTGATAATCTATGCGCAATGACAATTGAAGTCCGATTTACTAATAAACGTGACAATGCTTCCTGGATTAAATGCTCGGATTCCGTATCTAATGCTGCTGTCGCTTCATCGAGAATGATGATTTGTGGATTCTTCAAAAGTGCCCTAGCAATGGCGATTCGCTGCTTTTGTCCTCCTGAAAGTTTGACGCCTCGCTCTCCAATTTGAGAATCATAACCATTCGGAAAGGACTTGATAAAGTCATGTGCATTGGCTGCTTTAGCCGATTCAGTGATTTCATCATCTGTTGCATCAAGTTTTCCATAAACGATGTTATCACGGATTGAACCATTGAATAAAATGATATCCTGAGAAACAATCCCCATTTGGCTACGTATAGATTTCAGCGACACATCACGGATATCAAGGCCGTCCATTTTGATTGTTCCTTGTTGTGGATCATAAAATCGGATTAAAAGGTTTGTAATTGTCGATTTCCCTGCACCAGAGGAGCCGACGAGAGCTGTTATTTGACCGGCTTTCATCGTTAGGTTTAGATTGCTAAGAACCGGAACACTTTCATCATAAGCAAAATCAACTGATTGAAATTCAATTTGTTTTTTTATTGAAGGAAGCTCAATTGCATTTCCTTTGTCACTGATTTCAGGTTGTGTTTCCATAATTTCTGTAATACGCTCAAAAGCTGCAGCTGACTGCTGGACTATGCTGATTACTCGGCTGAAATTGCGAACAGGACTCTGCAGTAATCTCAAATAGGCGAGGAAAGCTACTATTAATCCCACTGTAAATGCACCTTCCATCACTTGCCAAGCCCCAAACACAATAACAGCAACAAGACCAATATTGTTCAATAAATCGATAACCGGACCAAACATGGATCGCAAGCGAACCGATTTAATGTTAGCCACCATGTTTTCATGATTACGTTCTGCGAAACGTTTCGATTCAAATTCTTCATTGGTAAAAGATTGAATGAGTCGCATTCCTGAGATAGAATCCTGTAACTGGTTGCTGATATCTCCTGCAGAACTTTGAACAGACCTAAACGACATTCGAATACGTTTTCCAAATACCCTTGTGATATAGAACATGAACGGGAATGTAAAAAGAAGGACAATGGTCAGTTTCCAATTAATGAAAAGCATATAGACTGCGACTGCAACAAAAGTTACCGTGTCTGTTACGACTTGGAGCATGCTTGAAGAGATGAGTTGTTGGAGTAAATTGACATCATTAGTTAGCCGTGACATTAAGTCACCCGTTCGGTTTTTATCAAAGAATTTCATATCCAGCCTTTGAATATGTTCATACATGCTATTCCGTAAATCCATAATCGCTTTTTGACCGACTTTGGAAACGATATAGCTGTTAAAGTAGTTTAGTAAAGCTAATAAAATAGCAGCTCCAAGAATTCCTGTGCCTACCCAAATCAAGGAGTCATATTTTTTTTCGGGAATGATTTTATCAATCGTATACTGAGTCAACTGTGGGATGGAGAACTCAAGCAAAGAAATGAACAACATTATACATATAATCAAGGAAGAAAATTTCCATTTAGACGGGACACGATTAAACATTTGCCTGAGCATCGTCCAAATGCTTCCTTTGGAAGGCTTTGCATTAATGACGCTACGCCCTTTGTGGCTGAATGGGATATGTCCTCCGCTCATAACGATCACTCCTATTTTGACTATCTTTGATGAATTTTGAAAGTCATTTGTATTAGGTGAATAGTACCTTTATGACTATCATAGAGCTTTTCTAAAAATAGACAACTTTAAATCGGTTTTCTTCCTATCTAAAAGTGTTTTTATTTTACACCTTTATACAGAACATGGAATAATTGATGGAGTTTAACTAAGCTTTCGGGAGGAGATGCTAAAATGGAAGATAACAAAAAAATTAGAAAAGAACTTTTAGAAGCGGTTAACAATTTATCGGATGAACAGCTGAATGCCCATCCAGAAGAAGGCCGCTGGAGCATTATCCAGGTATTGAATCATCTATATTTAATGGAGCGAATGATAACAAAGGGAATTGCCGACAAGTTGAAAAGCGGTGAGAGTATCCCTGCAGAAGATAAACCGATAGAGTATACTCTAAATCGTGAAGTGAAGGTCTCGGCGCCGCCATTTGTCATTCCATCAGAAGCATTTCAAACTTTGGACGAGGTTAAGAATAAATTGTCCGAATCCCGCCAGGCATTTATACAAGTTGTTGACAGCGCAAATGAAAAAGATCTTGAACAAAAGTCATTCCCTCATCCATTGTTTAAAGAATTAAGCTTGAAGCAATGGATTCCGTTTGTGGGTTTGCATGAAAAACGACATTTACTGCAAATAGAAGAATTGAAGTCAAAGTTATAATAGAAGAAAAACTCATCCGCTTTTGGTTGAGTTTTTCTCATTCAGACAGTTATTCGTAAAGGAAGGATTGTTCAGTGAAGGTTAACTGGGTAAAGGCATGTCTGATAATAGGCTTTTTCGGGTTACTGTTAGGGTTCATGCTTAAGCATTTGCTCCTCCCCGATCTAGATAAAATTAAACTGACTGACGAGTTGCATCCGATAGTCGCTGAAAAAAAAGAAATGCTCATTCAACAGGCTAATGAAAAAGGTATCACGGTAATCATTACAGCTGGATTCCGTACTTTAGAAG
>NZ_JBFUIB010000027.1:0-31492 GCF_056402095.1 Peribacillus sp. P4_C12 | reverse complement strand
ATCAGCAGAAAAAGTATCATAGATTGCGGAACCCTCTCTTAAAAACTCGGGTTCCGCAATCTATGATACTTTTTCTGCTGATCGGATTGTTATCGGGTCCGATTGTGAAAAAGCAGCATCTATCATTGAAGAAATTCATAGACCTTTCGGGAGAACTATTTTTATTACGGATCTATTAAGTGCGGAAATGATTAAATATAGTTCAAATGCTTTTTTGGCAACTAAGATCAGTTTCATTAATGAAATCGCAAACCTTTGTGAAAAGGTGGGTGCCAACATAGAAGAAGTAGCACATGGAATGGGTCTAGATTTTCGAATAGGAACCCAATTCTTAAAAGCAGGAATTGGATTCGGGGGCTCTTGCTTCCCTAAAGACACTCGTGGTCTAATTCAACAGGCTACTGAAGCTGGGCAATCACTTGAAATTCTGGAAGCAGTAATAAAGGTAAATAAACAACAAAAGTATTCGTTAATGAATAAAGCAAAGCAACGTTTTGGTAACTTAAAAGACAAAAAGATTGCAATATTAGGATTGGCATTTAAACCGAATACAAACGACGTACGTGAATCAATTGCCATTGATATAGCTTCAGAGCTAACTATGCAGGGAGCATTGGTAACGGCTTATGATCCATTAGCACTTGAAGAAGCAAAGCAAATTTTGGGAGAAAAGATTCAATATGCTTTATCCATAGAGGAAGCTATAACAAATACAGACATGGTTTTTATAGCTACTGATTGGGATGAATTCAAAGATTTCCCCCTAGAAAAATATGAAATGTTAATGAATCATCCAATTATTTTTGACGGAAAAAATAGTTATTCCTTAGATGAGATTTCTGAATATAATATTGAATATTATTCAGTAGGCAGACCATTTCATAATATAAGTAATTTTTATAACCTGAAATAAATCAAAAAAGAACTAACCCTAAGACAGAATAATTAATTTGAAAAAGCACCTGCGTTCTTAGGCAGATGCTTTTTTGACGAGTCTCTTCTATTGTTTTTTTATTATATGAAACAAAAGGACACATGTCCTTAATTAAGGATTATGCCTACCTTTTGATTTAACCTAGATCGACTACACATTCTTGAATATATATTAACTCTCAAAGATGCCCGTCTCTAGCATTATAAGGAGCCCTCACTCGTTAGTTTCACTAAAGCTATCCTTTATCATTTTTTGTTCCTATCATTAAGCCGTGTAGACCGCCCGACAAAGAGAAAATAATAATGTGGTCTCCAATAGCGTTTAATAATGGCTTTTTAAGCAGAAGTCCAAATAGTCCCCCTATTTTTTCTTCATTATTTCACGTAATTCCTTATTACTTTTGGCCTGAACTATACAGAAAAGAGTGTCCCTTCATTTTTTGAAGAAACGCAAGATGATAGCTAATTAACCAAATAACCTTTTTTTATGTTTTGAAGCCCACAGCAACCATTTAGGTTTCGCTAGTTGATCTGGATTTAAAGTGCCCACACTACGTTGCGCCAATGGCTGATTGCGAATACATCCGCGGCTGTTATTCTCTTCCATAACATCTAATTGATGACATTTTTTTATGTTACTCCATTCTCCTCTGTAATCAACACATTTCCGTTTAATATCGATGTGATAATATGCTCCGAATCCCATTCGTGGCCAGATATCTCGATAAGCGGATATTGATTCGGCAAAACAATTTGCTGGATTTCATGAACTGCCAAGCCTTGATTATGCAATCGTAAAATTTCACCACTCAGGTTTTCCAGATAGTCCAGCTTTCTTTGAAACATTTCCTTCCCATTTGGGACATGCCCGGCATGACAACAAAAAACCTCTCCAAAATCATATTGAAGTAATCTATTTATAGAATCGATGATGACAGGGACAGATTCTTCCCGTAAAACAAGCTTTGTTTTCGGTGTAACGAATAGGTCACCTGAAAACAGCATGCCATTACTGTGATTCAAATACACCATATGGTCCTTAGCATGACCTGGGGTAAAGATTGGCTCCCACGTTTGGGTACGGGAATGAACAGTCCTCCCCAACGGCTCAGCTTTGAAGCCATCTCTCCTTCCCCAAAAAGCTTTGCGATAATCTGGATATTCAGCATCCTTCGCACATACATCAATCGACATCGGATGAATATAAATTGGAACTTTTCTATGTTCTTGTATCCAGGCGGCACCGCCAGTATGGTCCTCATGATAATGCGTTAGCGCCACTAAATCGAAGTCGGCTGATTCATAGAAAGGGATAAGTTCTTCCAATAAAATTTGGGCTGCCGTATCAATCAATAGGCCGTCTGTTAAAAAAGCATATACACTCATCCCCGACTTTATTCCTTCAGGGGTCCCTTGTACACAAACCACATCATTTATCGTCTTAATCTCTAGCATGGCTTCCCTCCTCATCAATTGTATAAAAATAGTTTAATATCCTATTTACCCCTTGTTCATTACAATAAATGTAATATTCCTCCATACTTTTGACAAGCAAATAGTATTTTCCTAGCAAAGACCCGTTGTATATTTTCCGGTAGAATCAAGGCACTGTTTGAAACCATTGTCATTGATTTAAGGTATTCTATTATGCAACGAAGAAAAGAAACAGCAAAAATCTGGCTTCGGTTAAAAGGAAGTTGTTAAGAAAGGGTACTCCGTATTTAAGTTTGGGCGATAAAAAAGCTAAAGCATTCATGATACAGACTTTGAAACAATACTTTCCTGACAAAAACTTCACGTAATTATTAAAAAAAATCGACAAACTGCTAAAAAGAACGAAGCTTTTCTTACAAAAACCTTGAAAAAGAATGACTTTACGACCATTAACGATGGATGATTCCATTACCCCGATTCGAAAAGAGGGAATTATCAAATACTAGATTTACCCTTTAAAAAATTAATTCACCTGAAAGTTATTCTAAAATTACAGAAATGATTGACAATGTGTGAATTTACAAATAATATAGATTATATTAGAAAACTTGTAATATTCCAAAATAATAATTTACTTATCAAGAGTGACTGAGGGAACAGGCCCTGTGATGTCCGGCAACCGCCCCAATCGGGAACGGTGCTACTTCCTGCAGAATGATTACATTCTGAAAGATAAGACGAAATAATTTCGCTGCCTCTTTCTGAATGATAGAGGCAGTTTTTTATGTTTAAGGGGGAAGGCTCATGATTGAAATCCGATCAGTCCGAAAGGAATACATATCGAAAAATACCCGAGTTGTCGGAGTGGATAACGTATCTTTGACAATTCAGACTGGTGAAGTTTATGGGATTGTTGGCTACAGCGGAGCCGGAAAAAGCTCATTAATACGCTGCTTAAATTTGCTTGAACGTCCGACAAAAGGAAATATCATTATTGACGGTATTGACTTAACGTCTTTATCAGGCAAAGAGCTTCGAAAACAACGACAAAAAACCGGTATGATATTTCAGCACTTTTCCTTAGTCAGTTCCAAAACCGTTTTTGAAAATGTTGCTTTCGCCTTGAAAGCCGCACACAAATCAAAGGGCGTCATCAAAAGTCGCGTTCTAGAGCTGCTGGACATAGTTGGGCTTAGTGATAAAAAGGATGTCTATCCGGCCCAGCTCAGCGGAGGTCAAAAGCAACGGGTCGGTATAGCGCGAGCCTTAGCCAATAACCCTACTGTACTATTATGTGATGAAGCGACTTCTGCCCTTGATCCAACAACAACAAAAGCGATTTTACAGTTATTAAAAAAGATTAGTCGGGAACTTGGTATCACTATAGTATTGATTACCCACGAAATGGAAGTAGTCAAAGAACTATGCCATCGAGTCGCTGTCATGCAGGATGGCAGGATTATCGAAGAAGGATCTGTTTATGAGATATTTTCACAACCAAAGCAGCAGTTGACGAAGCAATTCATCAGCAGTGTATTGGATTTTGAGCTTCCCTCACACTTAATTGAGGAAAGCAAAGGAACGATTATTCAAATTCAATTTGAAGGGCCCACCGCCGGTGAATCAATTCTTTCCGATGCTCTACAAAAGTATTCAGTAAAGGGAAATATCTTGCACGGCAAAATTGAATATATTCAGGATGTTCCATTAGGAATCTTAATCATTGAATTAATTGGTGAGGCTGCTGAAGTTCAATCGGCACTGGAATATATAACAAATCGGACCAGTTCTGTGGAGGTATTGAAACATGTCACTGTTTGATTCCGTCGTCAATATTTTACCTGACCTTAATAAAGCCTTTCTCGAAACAATCTATATGGTTGGAATCTCCCTTGCGGTAGCCCTTCTAATTGGTTTACCTCTTGGAGTATTGCTGTTTACAACGACCAAGAATTTAATCTTTGAAAATAACGTCGTGAATCGATCTCTCGGTTTCGCTGTCAATATTGTCCGTTCAATCCCGTTTATCATTCTCTTAGTCGCCCTCCTTCCTTTAACGGATTTGCTTACTGGATCAACGATAGGGCCAAGAGCGGCTTCTGTTTCCCTATCTRTATCCGCGATACCTTTTTTTGCAAGAATCGTTGAATCGGCATTACGCGAAATAGATAAAGGTGTGATTGAAGCTGCAATTGCTGTAGGTGCCACTCCATGGATGATCATTAAGGATGTACTTCTTCCTGAGGCAAAACCGGGAATCATTCAAGGGTTGACGTTAACGACCATTTCACTTATCGGTTACTCAGCGATGGCTGGGACAATCGGTGGGGGCGGAATTGGTGACCTGGCCATTCGGTACGGCTATTACCGTTATGACAACACAGTCATGATCACGACAATCGTCGTGTTAATCTGCCTTGTACAAATCATTCAAATGGTTGGTGACAAGGCCTCATACTTAGTAAACAAACGATAGAATCAGTCATTTTAACAATGATTTAATACAACATATTACAGGAGGAATTTCAAATGAAAAAAATAGCTTCTTTATTATCTGTTTGCGCACTATCCCTTGGCTTGGCAGCTTGCGGAAGCGATGATGCTTCCCCAAAAACTGAAGACAAAAAAGAATTGAAAATCGGAGCAACTACCGGTCCTTACGCGGATATGGTAAAAGAGGCCATCAAGCCAGGCCTAGAAGATCTTGGCTACAAAATAGAAATCGTTGAATTCACTGACTATATCCAGCCAAATAAATCGCTTGGCAACAATTCAATCGACGCCAACCTTTTCCAGCACAAAGTGTATATGGATAACTTCGCAAAAGAAAATGATTTAGAGCTTTCTGACCTTGTTATTGTACCGACAGCACCAATGGGTATATACTCGAACAAATATAAATCGTTGAAAGACATTAAAGATGGTACATCACTAGCCCTACCGAACGATCCAGTTAACCTTGCACGTGCACTTAAAGTCCTAGTAGATGAAGATTTAATTGAAGTCAAGCCAGATGTCGATCCCTTAAAAATATCTGAAAAAGATGTAACAAAGAACCCAAAAAACATTCAATTCAAACCATTAGAATCGGCTCAATTGCCTCGTGCAACAGACAGCGTTGACCTATCAGCGGTCCCAGGTAACTTCGCTCTTGCAGCAAAAATGGATCTCCAAGATGCCCTTGTTTTAGAAAACATGCCGGATATGTATCGTAATGTTGTTGCTGTGAATACAAAAGATGTAGATGCACAATTTGCTAAGGATATTAAATCAGTAGTTGAATCAGACAAGTTTGAAGAAGTAATCGATAGCAAGTTTGCAGGCTTCGGAAAACCAGATTGGATGAAATAAGAAACCAAACCAAAAAATTCAAGGCCTGCTCCCTTTTTGGGAACAGGCCTTGAATTTTTCCCATCATATAAGCGAAGATATCAATCAATGCAATTAATAAGCATTTGTAGTAGGGTTTTACATATATTTTATCATAGATGGATGCTCTCTGAAGGTTCGCATGTTTCTCGGGGAAAACAATATAATGATATATTGTCAATCAAAGCAATAATCAATTATTCCTACTTTCATATTCTCGTTGTTCACACAGTGTCTCCTTGTTTAAGCCTAGCTACATATTCTTCAATTTTTTCGAGAAGTTCAACTGGATCGTTTGCGACAATGTTTACACCATTCACAACTGCAAACGGCTGCATTAAACATTGTCCGCAATACAACAAGCATCTATCCTCAATAACCTCTAGACCGCTACACTCCATTAATTTATCTTTCATAGTTTCCAACTCATCTTCGAAGTTACTAGGGCAGAACTTTACACTAATTTTCATATCTAATTCCCCTTTTATTTAGTTGCTAACATTTTAAGTAGATATACAAAAAATGTGCAAGAGTACACCTAAACGCAAATATGTTTTATCGCGTTAAAATGTTGCTACCATGATGGTCAACCGCGGTAAAACACATATTTGCGCGGTGAATTTTTATGTATTATGATGTGAACTATTACAGGCGGAAAATTAAGAAAATTCAGCTTATTTACGTTGAAAAAAATGATAAAGGAGCGGTAAATATGACTAAAAAAACAGTTGGATCTTCTAAAGCAAAGAAAGAGGAATTGTTTCCGGTTAAGAGTGTCCATTACGTAGAAATCTATACTGGGAACGCAAAGCAGGCTGCTTATTATTACGCAAACGCTTTCGGATTCAAGCTTATAGCATATAAAGGACTAGAAACAGGCTCCCGTGACCGTGTATCTTACGTTATGGCACAGGGCACCATCCGATTGATTTTAACAGGTACTCTATCAGACAGCACAGATGTGGCTGAGTTTATTAAAACTCATGGCGAAGGAGTAAAAGATATCTCCCTTCTCGTAAAAGACCTAGAAAAAACTTATGCGGGTGCTATTGAACGCGGTGGCATCGCTCTTCGAGAACCATGGGTGGAAGAAGATGAAAATGGGAAAGTAAGAAAGGCAATCTTAGGCACATATGGGGATACGATTCACACGCTTGTTGAGCCAATCGATTATAAAGGTGGATTTCTGCCAGGTTTTAAAGCTTGTGAGGACAACTTTGGAGCTCAACCTTCAGGCTTAATCGGTGTTGACCACCTTGTTGGTAATGTGGAAGTAATGGACGAATGGACAAATTATTATGAAAAAGTATTCGGTTTTACTGTTCTGAAACATTTTGATGATGAAAACATTTCGACCGAGTACTCAGCCCTAATGTCAAAAGTTATGATGAATGGAACAGGACGCATTAAGTTCCCGATCAATGAACCTGCTGTAGGAAAACGCAAATCTCAAATTCAAGAATTCCTAGATTACTATAATGGTCAAGGTGTTCAGCATCTTGCCCTTTTAACAAACGATATCATCACCACAGTGGCCACACTAAAAGAAAATGGTGTTGAGTTCTTAAAGACTCCTGACACTTATTACGCAGACCTCGCCAATCGTGTAGGGGAYATTGATGAAGATGTGAAACGACTTCAAGAACTTAATATCCTTGTAGACCGTGATGATGAAGGGTACTTGCTCCAAATTTTCACAAAACCATTAGTTGACCGTCCAACTATGTTTATCGAAGTCATTCAGCGTAAAGGTGCACTTGGTTTTGGCGATGGAAACTTTAAAGCATTGTTTGAATCGATTGAACGCGAACAGGAACTTCGTGGAAATATTTAATATGAACCGGCCATCTGGCGTAATACCCAGTATGGCCTCCTATTATAGGAGGTGTGAGGTTGTTGTTAACAAAAGTAAATGGAATGTGGAAAGAGGAAGCGCTCAGTCATTTTATGACCGAACTTATTGATTATGCAGGCCTGTTTCCACCAAGTGCACTTCCGCTTCCAGAAGCAATTTCAAATTATCATGCATATATCCATGATTCAGACAGCTGGATGCTTGGTCCATTTGTTATTCCCGCTTCACGACTGAGTGAACTCGAACCATATAAAGATCAATTTAATGATCAATATCCACTTCGATTATCTGTTATTTTAACGAAACCCCTAGAAATTGAAACGGCTATGGGAGATATTCACCTTTTTTTAGAAACATATAAAACAGCTGGTACCATTGAGGCGATCGAAGTTCCGCTTCCAGAAAAAGTTGATTCTTCTTTCTTAGAGAAACTTGAAAAACAAACAGCCAGTTATCCGATTTATTGTGAAATAACAGGAACGATTGATCAACTTCCATACACATTGGATACTATTCGCTTGATCAATCAAAAATCTTTGAAAAGTATTGGTATTAAAATGCGCATGGGCGGCATTACATCGGATTTATTTCCTTCTGTCGAACAAGTAGCGATTGTTATTCATGAATCTCGAAAAAGAAATCTAACTTTAAAATTCACAGCGGGTCTGCATCATCCAATCCGCCAGTATCGAAATGAAGTGGAAACAAAAATGCATGGCTTTGTTAACGTATTTACAGCAGCCCTTCTTTCCTACTGCCATTCAATAGACAGCAAAATCATTGAAACCATTTTGCTGGATGAGGATCCAACACACTTTTCATTTACACCAGACACGCTTTCTTGGCAGAGTTTATCTATCAGTTCTTCCGAAATCAACAAAGCCCGCACTGTCTTCGCTGCTTCATACGGAAGCTGTAGCTTTGATGAGCCGCGTAAAGAACTTGGTGAACTGACTATTTTTAATGGGGAGGCACCACGATGAAATATTCTTTTATCGAAACAACACCGGAATCACATTTTCCGATTCAAAATTTGCCATATGGTATCTTTCAATTCAAAGACAAAGGCCCGCGTGCCGGTACAGCCATTGGTGAATATGTTCTTGATTTATCTGTAATTGACGATGCCGGGCTGTTAAAGGGGACCGGTGCAGAAGAAAAGAATGTCTTTTCCGCTTCTTCACTCAATCTATTTATGGAACTCGGCCGTCCCGCCTGGACTTCTGTACGTAAGAAATTACAATACCTTTTGGATGCGAACACGCCTGATTTACGTGATGATGAAGAACTTCGTTTAAAAGCGTTCCACCCATTGAAAGATGTAGAGATGCTACTTCCTGCAAAGATAGGAGACTATACAGACTTCTATGCCTCAAGAGAGCACGCAACAAATGTGGGGACTATGTTCAGAGGAAAAGATCATGCACTCATGCCAAACTGGACACACTTGCCGATCGGATATCATGGACGGTCCAGTTCTATCGTTCCAAGTGGTACAAAGGTGCGGCGCCCTTCGGGACAGCGCAAACCAAAAGATGCAGATCCAGTATTTGGTCCATCTATTCAGCTTGATTTCGAACTTGAAATGGGTTGGTTTATTGGACCTGGCAACCGCCCTGGAGAACCAATTCCAGTTAATCAGGCTGAAGATCATGTTTTTGGGCTAGTTCTCGTGAATGACTGGAGTGCACGTGATATTCAAGCATGGGAGTACCAGCCTCTTGGACCATTTAATTCTAAGAATTTCGCTACATCAATCTCTCCTTGGGTTGTGCCGCTAGAAGCACTAGATCCTTTTCGCACACCTGGGCCGCAGCAGGAACCGGAGCCGTTTCCATACTTACAGCAAACAAAAGACGGCGCATTCAATATTAACCTTGAAGCTCATTTGACACCAGAAAACACAGAACAATCAACCAAAATTACGAATACAAATTTTAGCTATCTGTATTGGTCGATTGCTCAACAGGTGGCTCACCATACCATTACTGGATGTAATCTACGCCCTGGTGACATGCATGCATCTGGTACTATCAGCGGTCCTAACCGTGAAGAACGTGGCAGCCTGCTTGAACTTTCATGGCGTGGCACAGAGCCGCTTAAACTTAACAGCGGCGGTAAACGAAGCTGGATTGAAGATGGAGACAAGTTGACTATCAGTGGCTGGTGCCAAGGAGATGGATATCGAATTGGTTTTGGTGAAGTAAGCGGTCAAGTTTTGCCGGCCCTTTCAGAGGCAATGATTTTAGGTACGCAAAACGTGAAGAAGTAGCACCTATATATAAAAGATGACAGCAACGGAAAAGGAGTTTAGTCAATGACACATTATGTTAAAATGGGCCGCATTCCACATAAACGTCATACTCAGTTTCGTAAGGACGATGGAAGCCTATATTATGAGCAATTGATGGGCACGAAAGGTTTCTCGAGTATTCAGTCACTCATTTATCATATCAATCAGCCAACACAAGTTAAGAAAGCAGCAAAAATTCGTGATGTTCATTATGAACTTGAAGAAAAAGATGCGTTAATACATCGTCATTTCCGGACCTGGAATACAAATGTAGGCGGTGATTTTCTAGAAGCCCGCAAAATTTTCCTGGCTAACGATGATGTAGCTCTCGGTGTTGCACGCCCTAATAAGCAGATGGATTATTTTTATCGGAACGGTGAAGGTGACGAATTGTTGTTTGTTCATGAAGGCACGGGCAAGATTGAAAGTATTTTCGGCGATTTAAGTTTCGGACCTGGTGACTATCTTGTCATTCCAATAGGCACAACATATCGTGTAGTTTTAGAGTCAAAGGAAGCTAGATTTTTCATTGTTGAATCAAATTCCTCTATTGTTCCTCCAAAGCGCTATCGCAATGAATTTGGCCAACTCCTTGAGCATTCACCTTATTGCGAGCGTGATTTCCGGACACCAGAAAAACTGGAGCCGAAAGATGAAAAAGGAGAATTTGAAATACGAGTGCGAGCACAAGGTATGATTACATCCTATACGTATGATTTTCATCCGCTTGATGCGGTAGGATGGGATGGTTACCTCTTTCCTTATGCGTTCAGCATTCATGATTTTGAACCGATAACAGGGCGCGTTCATCAGCCACCGCCAGTACATCAGACGTTCGAAGCGCATAATTATGTTGTCTGTTCATTTGTGCCGCGTATGTATGATTACCATCCAGAAGCCATTCCTGCTCCTTATGTCCACAGCAATGTGGACAGTGATGAGGTTCTATACTATGTTCATGGTAACTTCATGAGCCGTCGAGGTATTGAAAAAGGCTCTCTTACCCTTCATCCAAGCGGTTTGCCACATGGGCCGCATCCAGGCAAAATTGAGGCAAGTATCGGTAAAAAAGAAACACAGGAACTAGCCGTCATGGTCGATACATTCCGTCCCTTGTATATCGTAAAGGACGCACACGATATAGAAGATGAAGAATATATGAGCAGCTGGCTGGCAAAATAATTGCTGATAATATCTTAATACCTTACTGAATCTATCATGCACATGATTGAGCATCTCCCCAAATAGATCGATTCTCCCATTATTCTTAATATATTGCCGGAGTAAGATTTCCCCTTGCCCCGGCGTTTTGTTTGTAACCTACTTTTGAAAGTGTCATTACAAGTGGGGATTACAAAAATGACCCCGATTCAAAATCGAGGTCACAGCATCAATAGTATAGGCTCTTTATGCTTGAATGATAGGTTATTCAAATCGTTACTTTCTACTTACTCATATTTAATGCGCTAACATTTTTAGCTGCTTTATTAATATCTTTCTTGTTAAAAAAGTATGGCTTGAATTTCCATTCGGCGAACATAACTAGTTGGTCATCATAGTGGTCACTTAGCGTTCCATCTTTTTTTACAAATCCAATTTGACCAGGCGGTGTGATGTTAAAGCCACTCGGCCCTGTCGGAGTCATTTCAATATAATGATTTTCACTTCCACGATTCATTTCAATAATTGGAGTCATTGAGCCATACCCGTGGGGAATACCAATCAATGATTTTTCACCAAAAGTCATCGTTTTTATAGGCATACTCCATTTTTCTGCTTTTAACCCTTTTTCTGATTGCAATTTAGCAAGTACTTCGTTTGTGCTTTCCATTATTATTTTTTCCTGATCTACGTTCACCCATTTATAGTTTGTAGATTCCTTGCTTAATATTTTATATGCTAATGAAGCCCCATAGCGATGATCGGTAATTTCTTTCGTTATTCCATAGAAGTCTCCCAATTCGTCCATAAAGAGTTTATCATGGAGATTATTCCACCATTCATCAAAGAATGCCGCAATCCCTGCATCATAATATCCATCTTTATTTTCGTCTTCTTTTAGATTATTCCATTCTTCCAGTTTTTTAATTAAATAGGTATAGTTCCCGTTGGTTGATTTATTCTTGTCCAACACATCAATCAATAACGGTTTAAAGAGGTTTGCTCGAAGCTGTGCAAAGCTTGCCGTATAATTAATTTCATTAATATCCTCTAATGTAACTTTCCCTCTCGCTTCCATCCCATTGATATATTGTTGGACTCGATTATCCTCTCCCCAATAATAACTATATTCACCATTTACCCACTCTTTAGAAGGCTTATTGTTCCAATTAACTACATAGCCATTCTTCGGATTGATTACATGAGGGTTCTCTTTAAAAGGAATAAAACCTTTCCACTCATATTCTCCTGTTCCTGGTGTAGGGATTCTTTCATCAATTTTGCTGTTTCTTACTGGATATCTCCCTACATGATAATACGCTATATCACCTTTCTTATCCGCATAATACCAATTCAAAGACATCGTATATTCACTAGCTGCATTCTCAAAGTCTTTTAAGTTTTTTGCCCAATTCGCTTTCATGTAAGCCGACATGCTTTGGGCCTCAGTTCCACGGAAAGACCACGACTTACTGTATGCCACGTTATTTGTTTCATCTCTACTAATTACAGGCCCATGTACTGTCCGATAATAAATCTTTTCTACTGTTTTCTTTTCTCCATTGTCTCCTTTGACTGTGAAAGATTCCTTCCTCTTTTCCATGTCTCTCCACTTCCCTTTGTATAAATACTGGGAAGAGTTCTTCGCATTCAATTTTTCCTCAAAGATATCGGTTACATTTCCGTACCCAGCTGTAGCACTTAGAGCAAAGTGATTGTTGGCTCCGAACATGATGAAAGGATAGCCTATGAATCCTGAACCTTCCATATCAAAACCTGGCGCATGCAAACCTACCTCGTACAAAAATCCAGGAGCAACAAATCCTACTTGTGGTCCACTGAATAATAAAGCATTTCCTGTTGCAGATTTCTCGGAACCGACTATGGCGGCATTACTGCCTATCTTTAACGGTAATCCAAGTTCTTCAGATGATTGGACAAAATTCTCCCTTTCCTTTCCGACTTTTTCAGAAGCTTTAATTACAGCTGAAGACATTATTTGAAGGGTTTGAGAAGACGAGTCTCTTTTTGGTTTCCCCTCACTTACAATGCTTGTAGGAGCGCTAGGATCATTTTTCCACACTAAATCATCAAACATTTTCCGGGAAACTTCTGTCCCATATTCATCTTCTAGCTTTGCAAGTATCTCTGCGTTTTTTAACTCCTGGTGATTATCCATAAAATAGGTCATGGATACCATATAAACACGGACAACATCTGTTGAAGTCCATTTTTGCGGTAAAAACTGATATTCATGAAACTCCTTCGAAAGCTTATCATCTGGATCTTTTAAAGCTTCATTTACATAACGTGAAATACCTTCAGCAAATTTTGCTATTAATTCTTTTGGCTGACGATCCAGACCATCAATCATTTTTTTAATTTCTTTATTACTATATCCATCTCTTCTGGATTGCTCATCTTTTGAAAGATAACCCTCTCCAAAAATTTCTGAAACGGTCCCCTCATTTCCGCGACGGAACATTTCCAACTGAAATAGTCGATCCTTTGCCATAACATATCCATACGCTTCATATAAATCTTTTTTATTTTTAGCGTATAAATGGGGTACTCCAAAATTATCACGTACTACTTTGACCCCTTCATTCTTATCCTCCCCAGCAAAAACTAGATTTTGAGGAAAAATGAAAACAAATAGGATTATGACTGATATTAGCCACTTCGTCTTCATAATTACATTTCCACCTCCACTTTTTATAACACTTATATCACGAATCATAACCTTACCGTTATACTAATTCAAGATAATATTTAAATATTTAGAACTTTCAGGAATATATTATTAGTTTTTATCTTACTCTATCCAACTTTTGTTCTAAATCCCTTAGTCATGTGAGTATTCCTTTAATTTCAGCTAATATTTTATTATATTAAAATATAAAATTCTCCAAAATTTACAGCCAAATTAGCCTTATTATTAATTCAGAGAGGTATGAGAAAATAGCTCATATTATTAAAGAAGGAACTTCTTCCTTCGTCTTTGACTGCATAGGTCAAAATAATTTTGCCGGTAACTTGATCGCTTCTGATTTGAATATGACATTTATAAGGAATCATGTTTGCAAGGTTGCAAGAAAATCATACGTTGAAAAACAGTGTGTTTCACAAATTACATAATAAAAGCAATACGACCATTTCCTCCGTCCATTTGGGTTTATTGGTGTAATTTAAGGTATAGAATCATTACTTCGAAAAAAAACTATTAAAATAGCTTGAAAATCAATGTCCTTGTCCTATTGTTTTTCTAATAACTTGTAATACCATTGTTTCTTTTCCACTTTATTCTTTTTCGCTATAATGAGATAGATAGTGAGAAAGAAGGTGAACACGATGCTTGAAAATCTTAAACAAAAATTTCCAAACGCTCTTTCCAATATACAAGATACGAAGAACATTACTTCTTATATTTGGTTTGAAGACTCTATTGGGAGCACAATCGGTATTCCCCGTTCAGAAATTTCGGCCGAGGAAATCCGTTTGTTGGAACTACTCTTTACTCCTTTATTTTTCCAAAATAAAATTAACACGTTTCCTCACACACCATGGAATACTTTTTTATTCGAACCTAATGCACCCTTGCCTTTAACAAGCTGGGAGAATGTCCGGTTTATCCACTTTAATCTGACTCATGCTGATTTTTCGCACTCCCATTTCGAGGATGCCTTCCTCGCATTTGTCCCATCTGATTCAGTCTTGATCTGGGAAAATGAAAAGGCGGGTATTTTAATTGAAACAGACACAGATGAGTCGTTATCAAAAAATGAACTGCTTGCTATTTCAACCACGCTTGAGAGTGATTTTTATGTTAAGACTCGAATGTTTACCGGTCGCTTTCACCCTGTAAACCAAGAACTCCCTTATCACAGAAATCAGGAGAATAAGTGTTTTGACCTGGCACAATTGCATTTGCCAGATTTAAAAGTGACTGATTTGGCCGACATCATTCCTCACTCACTGATAAGTGACCAATCTGCAACGAGTAAAACTTGGTATATCAATGAAATACTCGGTAAAACCATGAATGATACTGAACTAATGAAGACGATAAAAACGTATATTGAGTGCAATTCCAATGCAACCTATGCCGCAAAGCAACTTTATATACATCGAAACAGCCTACAATACCGAATAGATAAATTCACTGAAAAAACTGGACTCGATATTAGAAACTTTCCGCATGCCTTGGCTGCTTACTTAATTCTTTTGCTAAATGATTAACTATTATTTGCAAAGTTAACAAAGGAATTATTATCCTTTTTTGTGCAGTGTGCCTATACTTTTTTCCAATTTGATAGATTAGACTATAGTTATTGGTACAAGTAATTAGGAGTTTAAAAGGGGGAATTTTCATGGCAGAGTTAGTATTAGATCATATATTTAAGGTTTATGATAAAAAAGAAACAGCTGTTAAAGATTTTAACCTTCGTGTGGCCGATAAAGAATTCATTGTTTTCGTGGGACCGTCCGGTTGCGGGAAATCGACGACTTTACGGATGATTGCCGGACTTGAGGACATTTCCCAAGGAGATTTATATATAGACGGCAAGCGGGTCAATGATGTCCCACCAAAAGATCGTGATATTGCGATGGTTTTTCAGAACTACGCCTTATATCCTCATATGTCCGTCTATGACAATATGGCATTTGGATTAAAGCTCCGTAAAACGCCAAAAATGGAAATCAAGCAGCGGGTCAATGACGCAGCAAAAATCCTCGGTCTCGAAGACCTTTTAAATAGGAAGCCGAAAGCACTTTCAGGTGGACAACGCCAGCGTGTGGCACTCGGTCGTGCAATTGTACGAGACGCAAAAGTTTTTTTAATGGATGAGCCATTATCAAATCTTGACGCCAAACTCAGGGTTCAAATGCGTGCTGAAATCGCAAAACTACATAAACGACTGGACACTACAACAATTTATGTCACTCATGATCAAACAGAAGCAATGACCATGGCCACACGACTTGTTGTTATGAAGGACGGTATCATCCAACAGGTCGGCGCACCAAAAGACGTGTACGAGAAACCAGTGAATGTCTTCGTGGGTGGTTTTATCGGATCTCCAGCTATGAACTTCTTTACCGGAACATTAAAAGAAGGCATCATTAAAATTGGGGAGCAAACGCTTGAAGTACCCGAATTGAAAATGAATACATTGCGTGATCAAGGCTATATCGGAAAAGAAATTATCCTTGGCATCCGTCCAGAGGATTTCCATAATGAAGGAGCTTACATCAAGGAGTCTCCAAACACTACATTCACGGCTCAAGTCGATGTAGCTGAACTCATGGGCGCCGAAATTATGCTCTACTCGACATTCGCTGGCCAGGACTTCGTCGCGCGCATCGATGCCAAAAACATCATCCAAGCAGGCGATAATATTGAACTTGCTCTCGACATGAATAAAGCCCACTTTTTTGATAAAGGGTCCGAGCAACGCATTTTTGCTGAAGGAGAATCACAAATGGAGTATGGCTTGAAGTTACTTTCTAATTAAATTTCATATCAAAACAAAGACCCGTTCATATGAATGGGTCTTTGTGCGTATATTTCAGCTAAGGTCTTGAACTCTACTATATCTATAAAAAATCTATTCCTGCACAAGTACCACTTCATCATGTCCACATTTAGTGCAGTTCATGATGTGTGGACATTGACCTTTTTGGAGCGATTGCGGGTATCCATCGTTCTGCTTAAGTGTGTCTATATCCATGTATGCACTGTATGAATCAGCATAATCCATGAATTTTCCTTTATCATCAAGATCACTGCCACATTCCGGGCAATTCACATGAATTTTTCTGAGGCCGTTGCAAAGCGGGCATAAAGCCATTGTATTCCCTCCTGTTCTAGAAACTTATATACTCAGTATTTGTTTATTCTATTATTTTAACACCTTAAACACCCTCCCTAAAAACAGCGGGAGGGTGATCATAAGCAATTATTTATTAACCATGTTAGCAGGATCTACCCATGCTTTAAATTCATCATCAGTCAAGAATTCCAATTTCAACGCTGCTTCTTTTAATGTAGAGTTGTCTTTGAATGCAGTTTTGGCAATTTTAGCTGCTTTTTCATAACCGATATGTGGGTTCAATGCTGTTACTAGCATAAGAGAACGGTCAACATTTTCTTTGATTTTATCTTCATTTGCTGTGATGCCTACTGCACAATTATTGTTGAAAGAGTGAATGCCTTCTGTCAATAATTTAACAGTTTGTAGGAAGTTATAAATGATAACTGGTTTGAATACGTTCAATTCGAAGTTACCTTGGCTTGCTGCAAAGCCGATTGTTGCATCGTTACCAACAATTTGTGTCGCAATCATTGTTAGCGCTTCACTTTGTGTTGGATTTACTTTACCTGGCATGATAGAGCTACCTGGCTCGTTTTCAGGAATAGCGATTTCACCGATTCCGCTTCTTGGGCCGCTTGCCAGCCATCTAACATCGTTCGCAATTTTCATTAAGTCCGCTGCTAATGCTTTTAATGCGCCATGAGCGTAAACAATTTCGTTATGACTTGTTAATGCATGGAACTTATTATCCGATGTTACGAAAGAATGTCCTGTATCCGCCGCGATTTGTTTTGCAGAAAGTCCTGGAAATTCTTTTTTCGTATTGATCCCAGTACCTACAGCTGTACCGCCTAGTGCTAGATTCAATAGTTTTTGACTGCTTTCTTCAATCATCACTAAGTCTTTATCAAGCATCGCTTTCCAACCAGAGATTTCTTGACCTAAAGTTAGTGGTGTTGCATCTTGAAGATGTGTACGTCCAATTTTCACAAGATCCCAGAATTCTTTTTCTTTTGCTGCAAAAGTATCACGAAGTACTTTAATCGCCGGTACTAATTTTTCAGCAACTTCCATATAGGCTGCAATATGCATAGCCGTTGGGAATGTGTCATTAGAGCTTTGCGCCTTGTTGACATCATCATTTGGGTGAAGGGTTTCGGACTCACCGTTTTCTTTTAACCATTCATTCCCTTTGTTAGCGACCACTTCATTCACATTCATATTACTTTGCGTGCCACTGCCTGTTTGCCAGACCACAAGGGGGAAATGTTCATCAAGTGTACCTTCTAGAATTTCGCCACAAATTTTAACGATGGCATTCTTTTTCACTTCTGAAAGATCACCAAGGTCATAGTTCACTTTAGCTGCCGCTTGCTTTACATATGCAAACGCACGGACTAATTCAATCGGCATTTTTTCATTACCAATTTTGAAGTTGTTACGGCTTCTCTCGGTTTGTGCTCCCCAATACTTATCAGCAGGAACTTTCACTTCACCCATCGTATCTCGTTCGATTCTGTATTCCATGTGTTCTCCTCCTATGTTTGCACTATCCACCGAAAACCTTATGTATATGAAATGAATAATGACATATTATTAATTCTCTCTATTCATTGTACAAATTTTATTATTTTAAAGCAAAAAAACTGAACAAAACCTTCCCTATATTTCAGAAAATCCATTTAATTAAACAAAGTCTTTTAAAGAATCTCAACACCTTATACCATCGGTTTCCACAATATTTTAGGGGTTTTTTATTGGACCAATCATGTTTTGACAACGCTAGTCCTAATTAACCAATAAAGAATTATCAAGCAATATTTTCCCAGAATGTTCTTGACAGCACTATATATATATAGTAAATTCAAAAGAAATTGAATAATCTAAACTCTTATCGAGAGAGGTATAGGGAATGGCCCGATGACACCTCAGCAACCTTCATTTGTTTCAAACCAATGAAAAGGTGCTAATTCCACAAGTTTGTGAACTTGGAAGATAAGAAGAATGACTCGTCCATACTTAACCAAGTCTTCTTCTTAAAGAAGACTTTTTTTATTTTATAAAACACAAAGGAGCAGTGAAAACTATGTATAAAACAGAAACATATCTTGCTCAACTAGGTAATCGCAGTGAAACGGCGACAGGAACAGTCAATCCGCCGGTTTACTTTTCGACAGCTTTCCGTCACGAAGGAATTGGCCAATCAACTGGATTCGATTACACAAGGACAGGTAATCCAACACGTCAACTTTTGGAACAATCCATCGCCAACCTTGAAAGAGGCGACCAAGGATATGCCTGCAGTTCAGGAATGGCGGCCATTTCGACCATACTAGCCTTATTTAAATCAGGTGATGCATGGATAGTCAGCGAAGATCTATATGGTGGTACATATCGTTTGCTAGAACAAGGTTTTAAAAAATGGGGCTTACAGTGTGACTATGTAAACACTTGTTGTTTAGAGGATATCGAAAAAGCTATTACTCCTCAAACAAAAGCCATCTTTATCGAAACTCCCACTAACCCTCTTATGCAGCAAACAGATATTAGCGCTGTTGCCGCACTTGCCAAACAATTTAATTTACTGTTGATTGTTGACAACACTTTTTATACGCCGCTTCTGCAGCAGCCTATCCTGCTTGGAGCTGATATTGTAATCCATAGCGCAACGAAGTATCTCGGTGGTCATAATGATGTTCTGGCTGGACTAATCGTGGCTAAAGGTGCAGAATTATGTGATTCGATTGCCTTCCATCATAATGGAACAGGAGCGGTGTTGAGCCCATTTGATTCATGGCTGTTAATGCGCGGAATGAAAACCCTGGCACTGCGGATGGAACGTCATGAAAAGAACGCCAAAATCCTTGTAGATTATTTATCAGAACATGAATGTGTAACGGACGTCCTGTATCCCGGTAGAGGTGGTATGATTTCTTTCCGGATAATTGACGAAGCAGCTGTCAATCCATTTTTACAATCACTTTCATTAATTTCATTTGCAGAAAGTCTTGGAGGCGTTGAAAGCTTCATCACCTATCCGGCTACACAAACACATGCCGATATCCCTCTTGAAGTTAGAACTGCTAATGGGGTTTGTAATCGACTTCTACGCTTCTCGGTTGGCATCGAAGACAGCGACGATTTAATTCAAGACCTGCAACAAGCATTTGCACATGTAAAAAGGGAGGCACTACGATGACAAATCATGATTTCAGTTTTGAAACCAAATTACTTCATAACCAGCATAAATTCGATCCGACAACAGGCGGTGTGAGCGTCCCTATTCAGCACGCTTCCACTTTCCATCAAACTGATATCGATACATTCGGCAAGTACGATTACAGCAGGAGCGGAAATCCAACACGGGAAGCACTTGAAGATATCATTGCCGAGCTTGAAGATGGTACTCGCGGCTTTGCCTTTTCATCAGGTATGGCGGCCATTTCAACAGCATTCCTTCTGCTTTCTGCTGGCGACCATATCGTCATCTCAGAAGATGTGTATGGCGGTACGTTCCGGATGGTTACAAGCGTGTTGACCCGCTTCAACATCGAGCATACTTTCGTTGATATGACGGACCTCGAAAGCGTTAAAGCAGCCGTTCAACCTAATACGAGAGCGATATACATTGAAACACCTTCAAATCCATTGCTTAAGGTGACTGATATTAAAGCCGTTTGTGATATCGCAAAAAAAGTCGGCGCATTGAGTTTTGTCGACAATACATTCTTGACACCAGCTCTGCAAAAACCGCTGAACTTAGGCGCGGATGTTGTCCTTCATAGTGCGACGAAGTTTTTATCCGGACACAGTGATGTCGTAGCTGGGCTTGCTGTCGTAAAAGATCCTGAATTGGCTGAAAGACTCGGTTCCCTTCAAAACTCCTTTGGTGCGGTACTTGGTGTCCAGGATGCCTGGCTTGTTATGAGAGGTCTGAAAACCTTGTCTGTACGAATGGAACACTCTCAAAAAGGAGCAGAAAAAATTGCAGACTACTTAAAACAGCAGCCATTAGTGAAAAAGGTGTATTACCCTGGGCTTACTGATCATCCACAGCATGCAATCCAGGAAGGACAGGCCCTTGGTGCAGGTGCAGTTTTATCATTTGAACTAGAAAGCGAGGAAATTTTCCGCTCATTTGTGAACACTGTCGAACTTCCTGTTTTCGCGGTTAGTCTTGGAGCAGTGGAATCGATATTATCCTACCCGGCAAAAATGTCCCATGCTGCCATGCCTGCTGATGAAAGGGAAAAACGAGGCATCACCAACAGCCTGCTTCGCCTCTCTGTCGGCCTTGAGAATCCAGATGATTTAATTAAAGACTTTGACGCTGCTCTTGTAAAAAGTGCAAAAGCGCATGCTATTCCAGTTAAATAAAATATATAGAAAAAAAGGGTGCCTGGAGCAACCCTTTTTTCTATTATTAGGATTTTAAATGAGGCATTCACTACGTTATTACTAAAAAAATTATAAACCTTAATTTACCCACGAGTTCTTCCATCTCCCAAAATAAAAATAAAGGCCATCGATTTCTCGATAGCCTTAACATCATTTCTTCATATTATATTTTTCTAGGAAGCGATCCACACGTCCGCCTTTTTCAGCAAATTTCTGCTTGCCGGTATAAAAAGGATGCGTATCTGAACTAATCTCTACTTTTAATAAAGGATAAGTTTGACCGTCTTCCCACTTAATTGTTTCGTTAGATTTTTTCGTAGAGCCTGTAATAAATTTATAACCACTGTTAGTATCCATAAATACTACTTGCTGATAATCAGGATGAATTCCTTGTTTCATTATTATCACCTCTTCGTAAGTATCCCTCATTTTCTAGGTTTTATCCAGCCATTCCCTTATGCGACCCAGCCTGTAGTTCATACATTTGATAGTACTTTCCTTTCAACTCCATTAATTCTTCATGTGTCCCCTGCTCAGAAATCTGCCCTTTATCCAGTACAAGAATTTGATCGGCATTTTTAATCGTGGAAAGCCTATGTGCAATGATAAAGGTCGTTCTTCCTTTCTTCAGTACTTCCATTCCTTCCTGGATAATGGCCTCTGTTTCTGTATCGATGCTTGCTGTGGCTTCATCCAAAATCAAAATAGCCGGATTAAATGCGAGCGCGCGTGCAAAAGAGATTAGCTGCCGCTGTCCTGAAGACAATGTCCCGCCTTTTTCAATAACCGGCTCATCTAACCCTAGAGGCAGATGCTTCAGCACTTTGTCCCCGCCTACATCTTTTAATGACTTTTCAACCATTTCCCTTGTGATATCTTTATGATTAAGGCTGATATTGGAAGCTATGGTTCCAGTAAATAAATATGGATCCTGAAGGACAATTCCCATATGCTCTCTAAGAGTTTGATGAGGAATATCTAAAATATCCCTTCCATCAATCTTGATTTGTCCTTCACTACTATCATAGAAACGGAACAACAAATTCATTATTGAACTTTTTCCCGACCCAGTATGACCAACTAAAGCTACTGTCTCACCTTGTTGCGCAGAAAATGAAATGTTTTTTAACACATATTCATTTTCTTTATAGCCGAATGAGACATTTTCGAATTGCACGTTTCCTTTATATCGGGAAATGTTTTCATCACTGACTTCTAATCCCTGCTCATCCAATAAACTGAATGCCCTCTCCCCTGCAACAAGAGCTTGTTCTAGGTTAGCAAACTGATTGACAATCCCGTGAAGCGGATGAAGCAGACGACTGATCAAATCAACAATTGCATACATCAACCCTAAAGAAATAGCTGAACTTGCTGTAAGCGACATCCCGCCGAAATACCAGACAAATGCTATTAGCGCCATAACCTTAATGACACCAATCAAGTTTCCTCCCGTTAATGAATTTAAATTGAGCATTTTATTTTGATACGAGTAATGCTCCCGGTTCAATTTTTCGAAAAAATGTTTTGTCTCCTTTTCACGCCCGAATGCCTGAATGACGTTCATTCCTTGAATGGATTCATTGATCATCCCGTTAATATCACTGACTCGTTCCCGAATGATGTGATTATATTTCGAGGCGAACTTGCGATATACCTTCGTCCAGATAACGATAATGGGAATAAGTATAAGGCCCATGAGCCCTGCACGCGCATCCAAAATATACAAAGCAATGAGAACGCCGATAATATTAATCGTGCTTGAAAAGAAGTTAGCGAGCACCGTCACATATAACTCTCGAATCGCCTCAGTATCATTAGTAACCCTAGCAACAACTTTCCCAGCGGGCATATTATCGAAATAACGAATGGGCAATCGGGAAATATGTGTAAAAATATCATTTCGCATCTTCTGAATAATTCGATTCGCAGCTTTCTGTAAATAAAAACTCTGCCCATATTGAAAAACAGAAGAAATGATAACAAGACCAAAGTAAAAAGCTACAAGCTTCATAATTCGCGGAATTTCTGGTTGGTAAAACTCCATTAATTTCTGACTTGTTAATTTCTCTACTGATACCATTTGCTCTTTTCCGTTTTTCTCAATTATTAATGTTTGGTTTTCTAAAGTTCTATCGCCATCGATGGCAACAGCTTCATTGACGAAGACGAATTGATTGCCAACCTGCAATACATGGACTTCTTTTCCTTTCTTCTCATCTTCAGTAAAATAATCTGCCCGTTTATACCAATTTTCACCGTACTCGACAGCATCTTTCCCTTTTTCCGTTTCATACCAAGAAGATTCGATACCAAGTATGTGAGAATCAATGATTTTTTTAGCGATGAATGGACCCGTTAAGTCAGCGGCAACGGAAAGCGCTAGCATGATTAGGGCACCAATAATCAATTTTTTATAAAGAGCAGCATATTGATAGAGTTTCTTTACGACCTTCATGCTCTCACCTCCGTTTCTGCGTCAACTTGCTGTCGCTCATATTGCTCCCTATACCAGCCATTTTGCTTCAGTAAATCTTCGTGAGTTCCTTCTTGGATAATCTTCCCGCTGTCCAACACGATAATTCGATCCGCATGCTGAACGGCTGATAAGCGATGAGTTGTGATGATGGTCGTTTTCCCCGACCGTTCATTTTGGATATTTTCAATGATTGTCGTTTCTGTCTTTGCATCGACGGCTGATAAGGAATCATCCAATATAAGGATTTCCGGATTTTTAATCAGGGCCCTTGCAATCGAAATCCGTTGCTTCTGCCCACCTGAAAGAGCGACCCCCTTTTCACCGACAAGTGTCTCAAGACGCTTAGGCAGCATCGTTAAATCCTTCTCAAAATCCGCAAGCCGGATAGCTTCAGCCAGTTCATCTTCCGTTGCATCCATTTTACCGAATAAGATATTGTCTCTCACAGACTTTGAGAATAAAAAATGATCCTGCGGAACGTACCCAATCCATTTACGAATATCTTCAAGCTCCAGTTTCTCTAACGGCATACCTGAAAAAGCAATCTCCCCGTTTCCTAATGGATATTCCCGTAGTAACTGCTTCACGAATGTTGTTTTTCCACTTCCTGTTTTTCCTACGATTCCCAAGGTTTGCCCACGCTCAAGTTGAACGGAAATATTGGAGAGATTAACAACTGTGGAAGATGGATAAGTAAAAGAAACTTGATCAAATTCAATATTTTCCGGATTAGAAATCCTCTCCGGCTTTAATGAATTTTTCACATCCGCTTCATAAGAAAGAGTATCTTGAACACGGTCAAGCGAAGCATTTCCCCTTTGCATGACGTTGATTAGTTCACCCACCGCAATCATCGGCCAGATTAACATTCCAAGATACACATTGAATGAAACAAGACCTCCTAGTGTAATGGTTTGTTGAAAAACAAGATAGGCACCGTAACCCAAACTGATTAAATAACTGATACCGATGATAATGCTAATCGTCGGGTCAAAGAGTGCATCAATTTTCGCTACCTCGAGGTTTTTACGATATACATCCTCAGTCATTTCATCAAATCGCTTTTCGTCCTCCCGTTCCTGAACATAGGCACGGATGACCCGTACACCAGAAATGGATTCCAGCACTTTGTCATTTAAGTTACCAAAGGCTGCCTGTGCATCCGTAAAACGTTTATAAATTTTTTTCACGTAAATTTGCATCATTAGGGCCATGATTGGAAGTGGCAACACCGCCGCAATCGTCAATTGCCAGCTGATAGTTGCACCCATCATAATCACAACCGTGATAGTAAATAGAACTGAGTCAACGAGCGTTAATATCCCAAACCCAGCAGTGAGCGAGATTGCCTTTAAATCATTGGTGGCCCTTGCCATTAAATCTCCTGTCCGGTTTTTTTCATAAAAAGCCGGCGTCATTTTCAACAAGTGCCCCATAAACCCGGATCTAAGTTTTCGTTCGACCAAGTTTCCGCCGCCGAATAAAAGATAACTCCATAAGTACCCAAATAGATAGCTGACACACAGGACAATGAGCAAATAGATAACGTATTTCATGATTCCTTCTTGCGTCATGTTGCCGTTGTTCATGTCATCAATGGCATTCCCGACAAGCTTTGGTGGAATAACCTCCATAATATTCACTAGACATAAAAATAAAATGGCCCAGGTATAACGCTGCCATTGCTCTTTAAAGTACCAGGACAGCTTTTTAAATATCGCAAACATGAATTCCCCTCCCTTATGTTCTCACCATTAATTTGCTAGCCGCTTTCTGGATCTCCTGGTTGGAGTAGAACCACCATTGTTATTTGTCTCATTAATAATTCCTCCTATCTTTTATATTGAAAGGATGCTATTGCATCGGATTCCCTAAATAACAAAAAGCCCCCGTTAATTAAGCGGAAGCTTTTTTAGATGCGTAAGAAACACATATAAAAGGCGCAGGCCGCGAAACTTCCACAACCTGCGCTTAAAAATAATCAATGAGCACGTTCGATCCTTTGTCTATAAAAACAAAGTCTCAAGGCAGGCGGATGTATGAAAATATACGATTATCACATCAATGTGCTTATCTAATTTAGTCATGACGTTCGCCTCCATTTATTATAAATTATTGGATATTTTTACCTTGTGTTTAAAGATTACTATGGGTGTATATTTTTGTCAATTGTGACTTTTCTAGATTATTAATGAATAATCCTTTATTCTTATAAGTACGACTCAACCTTAAGGAGGTTCAGCATATGCATTGGAGAAAATATATACTCCTAGCGGTACCCTTTTTATTTTTATCTATATTCATCTTATTTGCCGTTCCGGTCCAGTATAGACCACTATCATTCATTCCCGTGTTACTTTTCTGGATAGTTTATTATATTTTATTGTACCGGGAAAAGAAGAAGAAAAGTAATCGATGACGATAAAATTTCCTCATCAGTCAACAATTTGAGGGCGATGCAAAGGCTAAGCCCTTTCTTGGTGCGCTGCATATAATAATTAAAAAACTTCGTGGTGATTGTATGTTCTCGCAATATGTGCAGAAGTTGTTAGGCAAACCACCTGTCAAAACTAAACCGATTATTGATGCAGAAAGGTTTGGCACTCTAAAATCCCTATTACAAAAAGAGCTTTTTCATCCTTTAGATGAATCAAAAGCATTTTTGCCTGAGGAAACGGCTCTAGTAAAGAGCGTACGTACAGAGACAGCTGCCATGAACCGGAATAATGTAACAAGGACTCAAGCCTATCTTTCCTATTACAGGAGGAATCCCGAGGTTCATTGGTCTTTTTTAGCTCATATGGTTTCCAGAAACGGTGGATACCATATGACTGATTTAAAGAGTTCATCCATGACCCATCTCTTCAGCAAAGAGGATCGGCAAAAATTTTTCTTTTTCCTCGAACGCGCAAATTCAGCAGTCTTTGCAGATTCCTTTCCACAGCTCCTTTTATATGAACATTCCAAACGAAGAAAGTTTCCATTAAGAAGGTTTCTACAAATCTTTCATATTTCAAGATTCATGGCACCGATATGGGAATCGTTTTTAAATGAACCTCATTCACCTCTATTAACATCCGCTCTTATCATCAATGAACAAAGAATGCTTCAGGAAAGGGTAATTAACCGTACCCGACATGGTGAAATCCTAAGAAGGCTTGATTTTCAGCTGCAGGAACTTTTAGGGTTTACGACGGTTATCTTTCCTTATGCAAAAAAGCAAGACAGACTCTATTCCTTAACTGGACTAACCGTTGAGCGCTTTGCTGATCCGAAGCAGCGTATTGAAACTGGAAAAATCTTATATCAACTTCTCTTTCAGAATCCAACTGTTTTTCAAGGTGTGGGGCAATTTGCAAAAGCAGTTCACCATACTGGTTCTCGGGAGGATTATTGGAAGTCCATTTTCACCTCTGAAACACCTTCTGCAATAGAATGTAAAGTTTACAGTCCCACTCTACTTGATGCCTGGAGCGACCACACCTTCTTTCCTTTACCTTCAATCGATTGGTTTACAATGGAAAGCTTCATCGAAGATTTACAAACCTTCCCGATTATAAAAAAGGTAGACTTGACCAACAAGGTGCTCGAAAATATCCAGCAACTCAAAAACATCAATAAATTGAAGTCAATTATCTAGTTTCACGCCTCTTACTTTGAATACCCCATCCTCCATTTGGCAAGAATGGTTAGCAAAAAGAATGGGTGAAGCGAAATGAGAGGCATTGTACTAATGAATCCAAACTACATGATCGGTGATTTACATACGAATGAAAGCTTTGCAATCCAAAAGATTGTGACGGACAAATATATAGAAGAAAAAAATATTTCCCGGGTCATACTAAATCCTTATCAGCTCTATCCTTATTACACCATCCCACATGTACTTCTCTCTAATTTACAAAATAAAAAGGCAGATACGATTGATTGCCTCGTGCTACATTCTATTGAAACGATGGAACGGTTTATCTATATCTACCCTGAAAAGTGGCTCGATCTTTGCGGATATTTCAAAGAGATAATCTGTGTAGTAGACCAAACTCCTGTAAGGAAAAATGAAGTAAATTAGGTATAGCCCTATTTATAAGTCACAAAAATCAACATACTTAAGGCGGTGTTAATCAGCAACAAATAAAATGATTCTCTATCACGAGTTCCATATTCTGTGAATTCGCTTGTTTCAAAGAAAGAACATCACGATGGTGGTAAGCGCTGAAAGCGCCGGTCAACATCCTGGTTGTTCATAGTTTATTTACAGCAGCAATCTACCAGGTTTAAATACCCAGATAAACAAACCGGTTCCAGAGACAGTATATATTTTCTCCTCTTCTTTATCTTTTTTTCTCCTCCCATTTGAACTTCCGTATTACATGAAAAACCATACTTTTTCTATAGAGCATACGTCTTTTTCCAATCTTTCTCTTACCGCATAAATGGTTTAAATCTGCATCCTGCAGATTTTTTTTGCTGTTCGCCCGACAACCTTTCTACTTCCCTTTATACCCATTATTAATAGATCATTTAATATATTTAAACGTTTCTAATTGTTAGAATACAAGCAATTCTTAATATCTTTAACAATATTTTGGTAATATAGATAATTTTACGGATAAAGCATAGAAAAATTAGTTAATTTTATATATCATTAGAGATAGGAATTTTCTTTTATTTTACTTTTACTAGAAAGGAATGATGAAAATGGCTAAAGAAAAAAAGAAAAAAACCCCAATTCCTTTCCGCCTGAACTTTATGTTCTTTTTAATATTCATTTTATTTTCAAGCCTAATAATAAGACTTGGGATCGTCCAAATTGTGTATGGAGATGATTATCTCCGCGAAGTTGATCGAACGGAAAATGATGTGGCTAATACCCCCGTTCCCCGTGGTAAGATGTTTGACCGCAACTTAAATCCGGTTGTTGATAATGAACCTCTTAATGCTATTACTTACACGAAATACCCGAATACAAAAACAGCTGATATGGTGAAGACAGCTGAGATTCTTGCTACATTGATAGAAATGGATACGAAAAAAGTTAGAGACCCAGATAAAAAAGATTTTTGGATTTTAAAAAATCCAGAAAAAGCGGAAGCATTGATTACCAAGGCCGAAAGGCAGAAAGTAATCGAAAAGAAATTAGAACAAAAAGATCTATACAAACTTCAATTAGAGCGAGTCACTGAAGATAATCTCAAGGAATTTACCAAGGATGAATTGGAAGTTATAGCCATCTTCCGTGAATTCAATAGCGGTTATGCCCTTACACCGTCCATTGTTAAAAATAAAGATGTCTCCACAAATGAATTTGCCCGGGTAAGTGAACATTTGGATGAATTGCCCGGCGTGGATGTGACAACCGATTGGGAAAGAACCTACAAGTATGACGAAACTTTGCGTTCGGTACTAGGCAAAGTTTCTTCTTCTGAAGAAGGTCTACCAAGTGAAAATATTGATTATTATCTAGCCCGTGACTATACCAGGAATGACCGTGTTGGAAAAAGTTATATCGAAAAACAATATGAAGATGTCCTGCGCGGTCAAAAAACTCGGGTTGAAAATGTCCTGAGTAAAGGGGAAGTCATCAAAACGGATACTATCACGGAAGGTCAAAGTGGAAAAGACTTAGTACTGACAATTGATATGGAGCTGCAGCAAATTGTAGAAGATATCATTGAAAGAGAATTACGCCGAACGAAAGCTAAAGGAAATACTTACTTATTAGACCGTGCCTTCGTCGTTTTAATGGATCCAAATACCGGTGAAGTATTAACGATGGCCGGTAAACAATATGCACGCAACAGTAAAACCGGTTTAACTGAAATGAACGATTTTGCTCTTGGAAACATTACATCCTCCTATACGATGGGTTCATCGGTTAAAGGGGCTACAGTCTACACAGGTTTTCAAACGGGAGCCATCTCACCAGGGTCAGCTTTTTTTGACCGAAAACTACAGTTAGCAGGGGCTAGAAAAGGGTCTTATAGCGATTTGGGTTATGTAACAGATGTCTCTGCGTTAAAAAAATCATCGAATGTCTATATGTTCATGACAGCGATCAAAATTGGCGGCGGGCATTATTCTCCCAATAGGCCGCTAGGAATCAACAGAGAAGCCTATGCGATCATGCGAAATCATTTTGCACAATTTGGGTTAGGTGTTCGTACCGGTATCGATCTCCCTAATGAATCCGTCGGGTTTAAAGGTGTCGATATGTCAACAGACGGTTTGCTACTGGATTTATCGATTGGACAGTATGATACATACACGCCTATGCAATTGGCACAGTACGCATCGACAATTGCAAACGGTGGAAAAAGGCTGGAGCCTCATATGGTCAAAGAAATCAGGAATCCTTCTTACGAACACAAAGAATTGGGTAGCGTTTTTAAATCAATGAGCCCCAAAGTGTTAAACGATTTAGGTGGTAATGACATTTGGATTCAACGAGTCCAGGAAGGGTTTAGACAGGTTGCACAGGAACCAGGTGGAACAGCATATAAATATTTCGGAGGGAAATCCTACCGTGCGGCTGCCAAAACGGGTACTGCTGAAGCCTTTTATGATGGACCCCGAAGAAATCAATATAGTGAACCACCCCCGACTATCAATCTAACACTTGCAGGGTATGCACCAAACAATAATCCAGAAGTGGCATTCTCTGTCGTCGTGCCATGGGTATATCAAGGCAAACCTTCTGACGATATTAACAAACGAATCGGCCGAGACGTAATGGACGCCTATTTTAAGTTAAAGGAAAAAAGATTAAAAGGTGAATCTGATAAAGACAAAGAAATTGAGAATACTCCGTGATATTTTCCTTATTTATTAATTAGAGATACAGTACACAAAGAGGCCTGCTCCATTTAGAGCAGGCCTCTACTTTATACATCAATCTATTATTCTAAATTTTGAACGAATTCTTTATACAGAGCCCGAAGCGCATCTCCTCTGCTGATAATGCCGACAACCTTATTATTTTCGTCTACAACGGGTATTTTCTTGAAATGATGCTTAGAAAGGACCTTTATTAATTCATCCAACGGATCTTTTGGGGATAGCTTTGTGATTTTCTTATTTTTAATGATCTGCGATACTTTGTCATTCATCTTAGATGTGACCTTTTCATCCAGTTTTTCAACTGGAATAATCGTAATGTACGTAAAATATCCCATTATCGCATCTTCTGCAGGTGCCAAATAACGTAAGATATCCCCATCTGTTACCATCCCTAAAAGCTTATCCTGTTCATCAACAACCGGGACCCCGCCCACTTTATTTTCTATTAAAATTCGCAAAATTTCTTTTAATGTAAAATCCGGACGGGCCACATATACTTCTCTGATCATAAAATCTTGAACTATCACAAAACCACCCCTTTTTATAAGTTTGACGTTCTATATCTTATCTCTATCTATTAATACCCTTATTTATTCTATTTAAAAACCCTCGCGGCCTGAACTGCCTTTTTCCAGCCATTATATAAATCCTTTCGTACCGCTTCTTCCATGTCAGGCTCAAATGTTTTATCGACGGCCCATTGCTTAGAAATCTCCTCTTGACTGCCCCAATAACCGACCGCGAGTCCAGCTAAGTACGCTGCCCCTAACGCTGTTGTCTCACTAATGACCGGTCTTTCGACAGGTACATTTAAGAGTCCGCTTTGAAATCCCATCAAGAAGTCGTTTTTGACAACACCACCATCAACCCTCAATGCCTTTAAGTTAATCCCTGAATCAACCTCCATGGCGCTAAGG